>DATIPP010000128.1:0-34215 GCA_035471825.1 Gammaproteobacteria bacterium | reverse complement strand
TTTCGCCGAGTACGCCGTCAATGATCACACGTGCTGCTTTTCTGTCGGGCGAGAATTCACCGGGTATGGACTGCGGGGTTTCCATCAGGTTTTCCCGGTTGCGTCCGTATTTCACCAGTTCCAGGAATGCCCAGATGGCAGAATCGGGTGTTTCGTAGGATGGAATACCGGCTTTTTCGAAAATGGTCCTTGCCGCCGCAACACCGTCCTCGCCCATCCAGCAGGTCAACACCGGCTTCCGGGTTTTTTTAATCTCTTCCGTAACCGCGATGGCCACTTCCCTGTTATCGATCACGGCGGCGGGAACGAGCATGACGAGGATCGCATCATAACCCGGGTCTTTCAGCAGGATTCCCAGTGCATTGACATAGCGTGTGGCATCACCGTCACCGATGATGTCGACCGGGTTGCCACCGGACCAGGCAGGCGGCAGTATTTTATCGAGTTCACGACCTGTATCTTCGGAAAGCTTTGCCAGTTCACCGCCGTTAGCTATCAGGCAGTCCGTGGCCAGGACGCCGGGACCGCCACCATTGGTTAATATAATCAAGCGATTGCCTTTCACGGTGCGCGACCGGGCGAGTGTCTCTACCGCGTCAAACAGGTGTTTTATGGTAAAGACCCGGAGCATACCGGCGCGGGATATGGCTGCATCGAAAACATCATCACTGCCGGCCAGCGCACCGGTGTGGGAAGCCGCGGCCTTCGCACCTTCTTCAACACGCCCGGACTTGATGACGATAACGAACTTGTTCCGGGAGGTCGCACGTGCAGCGGACATGAACTTGCGTGCTTCCTTGATGGACTCCACGTATAACAGGATGCCCCGTGTTGCGCGATCACTTCCCAGGAAATCCAGCAGGTCGCCGAAATCGATATCGGCGCTGTTTCCCAGTGAAATGAAATACGAAAAACCGATACCCCTGGATTTTGCCCAGTCCAGGATCGTCGTACACAGGGCGCCTGATTGCGATACAAGCGCGAGATTCCCCTCCAGTGAATCCGTGTGGGCGAAGCTGGCGTTGAGTCCGATCGAGGGAATCAGAAGCCCGACACAGTTTGGTCCGAGTATTCGCAGGTCGTAGGGCTTCGAGGCATCCAGGAGTAGTTGTTGCAGGGATTTTCCGTCAACGTCATCCTGAAATCCGGCACTTAGTATCACGGCCGCGCGGGTTCCGCGCTCACCCAGTTCGCTGATGATTTCCGGGACCGTCCTTGCGGGTGTGCAGATGACCGCCAGGTCCGGTGTTTCCGGAAGTGAAGTAACATCCGGGTAAGTCCGTACACTGTGGACAGTTCTGTATTTGGGATTGACAGGATATACCGGGCCTGAAAATCCGGCATTCATGAGGTTTTTCATGACCACATACCCGACCGTCCCTTTGGTCGCGGAAGCGCCAATCAACGCCACCGATTCCGGATGAAACATCTTGTTCAGGTTGATTACGCTCATTCACTTGTTACCAGACCGTACGGGGAAGTTCACGCTCTAAACATCAGCCCTGAACCATGATACAGGAACTTGCTGCAATGCAGCAATTATAAATTATCCCTGTATTCAGGATCTTGTAACAAATAATCAATACCACAGAAAATACCGGCACGTACGTTGAAACTGATAAACGCGGTGTATTGGTTGATCGAAAACCGGTAGCAAAGGTTTCCCGGAATTATGGAGAGGATGTTAATCCGTTTCTCGAATACCATTTGTAAACCCCTAAATAAAGGGAAGCAATGACAGTAAAAATGTACCGGATTTGACCTAAATCAAGTCAACCTGAAACTACCTGGGTTGTAATATGAATACAGGACTAAAAACCATACTCTGGTTTTTCTTAATGCAGTCTTTCGGGGGATTGTGGATTGAATACGGTCAGTGCAGATGCCGGGAACGTCTTTGAAGATATACCATTACAATCAACCTCCCTGGACATCTGGGACCAGAAATACCGCCTGAAAGACAGGAACGGAGAACCGCTCGACCAGAATCTCAACGATACGTACCGGCGTGTCGCCCGCGTTCTTTCTGATATTGAACAAACAGATGAGAAAAGACGTTACTGGAACAGGGAATTTTTCTGGGCCCTCCAGCATGGTGCCATACCTGCAGGCCGTATAATCTCGAACGCCGGCGCAAACGCTTACAAGCCGGCCACGTCCACCATCAATTGTACTGTTTCCGGCACTATCCATGATTCCATGGATGACATACTCACCAAGGTGCGTGAATCCGGCCTGACGTTGAAATGCGGGTGTGGTATCGGTTATGAATTTTCCACGCTGCGGCCCAGGGGAGCGTACGTAACAGGGGCCGGCGCGCAAACTTCAGGTCCACTTTCCTTCATGGATATCTATGACAGGATGTGTTTCACGGTTTCATCCGCCGGTGGCAGGCGGGGAGCGCAAATGGCCACCTTTGATATCGGTCATCCGGATGTGCTTGATTTCATCCGATCAAAAAGGGAGCCGGGTCGGTTACGTCAATTCAATCTTTCGCTGTTGATCACGGAATCTTTTATCCGGTCCGTCCGTGATGATGCAGACTGGCCGCTTGCGTTTCCAGTCATGCGTGAAGAACTGGAATCCCGGCAGTATGACCTGAATGATTCATCAGAGTTTATCTGGCGGAACTGGCCATTACAGGATAATTACATCATAAATGAAAATGGTGAGGTTGCGTGCAGGATTTACAAGACCGTATCTGCACGGGGGCTGTGGGATGAAATAATGCAGACCACCTATGATTATGCAGAACCCGGTTTCATCCTGATTGACAGGGTAAATGAACTCAATAACAACTGGTTCTGTGAAGATATACGTGCCACCAATCCGTGCGGTGAACAACCACTGCCCCCTTATGGCGCATGCCTGCTGGGTTCAATCAACCTGTCCCTGTTTGTTCTGGAACCCTTCACATCAAACGCATCATTTGACTGGGAGTCCTTCCGGAGGCTGGTGAAAATTTTCACGCGCATGCTGGACAATGTTGTTGATATCAATGGGCTGCCTCTTGGTAAGCAACAAAACGAGATACTGGAAAAACGCCGTCATGGCATGGGATTTCTCGGCCTTGGATCCACTCTTGCCATGTTGTGCCTGAAATACGGGAGCACTGAATCATTGCAATTTACTGAAAATATCAGCAGGGAACTCGCGTTGATCGGGTGGCAGACGGGGCTGGAACTCGCCCGGGAAAAAGGTGCGGCTCCGATCATGAATAAAACATTTTCCGTTGATAAAAACATGTTACAAAAACGACCGGAAATGCAGCGTGACGGTTATCGTGAAGGTGACACAATCAAGGGAAAGGTATTACATGCCCGCTACAGTCGCTATATGCAAAAAATTGCAGAAATTGATCCAGGCCTGGCCAGGGAGCTTGAAAAAACCGGTGCCCGGTTTACACACCACAGCTCAATTGCCCCGACAGGCACCATATCACTTTCACTGGGTAATAATGCCAGTAACGGCATAGAACCAAGCTTCTCCCATCATTACGCCAGGAATGTTATACGTTCGGGGAAGAAAACCAAGGAAAAAAGGGATGTTTTTTCATTTGAATTGCTGGCGTATCGATGCCTGATCAAAACGGATGCACGCCCTGATGCAGAAGATTCGAATTCCGGGCTTCCTGATTATTTTGTGACTTCCGAGGATATTACTCCACAACAACATATTGATATTCAGGCCGCGGCACAGAAATGGATTGATTCATCCATTTCCAAGACAGCCAACATACCGGCGGATTACCCGTTTGAGAATTTCAAGGATATTTACTGGTATGCCTGTGAACAGGGATTAAAAGGATGTACGACATTCCGCTTCAACCCTGAAGTATTCCAGGGTGTGCTTGTCAGTGAAAAAAACCTGGAAAACACGATGTACCGGTTTACGCTGGAAAACGGCGACATTGTTACGGTAAAGGGTAACGAGATGATTGAATATGACGGTGAGCAACATACTGCTGCAAACCTGCATGATGCATTGAAAGAAGGTTATTACGGTAAATATTGATATGTCGGTAAAAATAGATCATAAAATAGTTGATTCTCGTGTTATCAAAAATAAAGGCCAGATCGATGTTGATAACGTTGTTCATATGCATGAAAAACTTGAACGGCCTCAAGCCCTGCACGGATCAACCTACAAGATTACCACACCTCTTTCTGAACATGCCCTGTACGTTACTATTAATGATATTGTTCTGAATCCGGGTACCAAACACGAATCCCGCCGCCCTTTCGAGTTGTTTATTAATTCAAAGAACATGGATCATTTCCAGTGGATTGTTGCATTAACCAGAATCATCTCGGCCGTTTTCCGTAAAGGAGGTGATATTACATTTTTGGTTGGGGAACTTCGTTCGGTATTCGATCCGCACGGAGGGTACTTCAAGAAAGGCGGTAAATTCATGCCATCACTCGTTGCTGAAATCGGCGATGTCCTTGAGAGTCACCTGAAAATGATTGGCCTTTTGAAAGATGATCTTCTGGACGAGCATCAGAAAAAAATGATTGAGGAAAAACGTACTGAATACCTGAAAAAAAATCCTGAGCCTGGCTCACAGGCAACAGATGATTTTCCAGCTAACGCAACTCTATGTAAAAAATGTCTGACAAAAGCAATGATATATCTTGATAATTGCCTGACATGTCTGAACTGTGGCGAATCCAAATGCGGCTAGAACCTGTCTCAAATTCCGCAACGTGGTTCGTGAGGAGCGGGCATGAATGCAACGTTTACGGAGCTGAGGATGTAATTTTGAGACAGCTTCTAGTATCACATGTTATTACTGGAAACCTCTGACCACCGTCGTGACATCCTTGACAGGAAGTATATTTACGCTGTTAATTCGCGTCGCACAGGTGGCCTGTCAATAGGAGTCAACCTGAATACAAACAATTCCTGCAACTGGCGATGTATCTATTGCCAGGTGCCTGGTTTGAAACCCGGTGGTGCACCGGATGCAGACATGGTTCAACTCGAATCAGAACTTCATTCCGTCATCAATAAAATTCTTCATGGTGACTTCTTTTCACGCTACGGGGCTCCTTCTGGCTCCCGTGTTATCCGGGATATTGCCATTTCCGGTAATGGAGAACCGACAACATGTCGGCAGTTTAATCAGGTTATTGAACTTGTCGGCCGGGTTATCGATGAATCCGACTTGCCGAAGACCACCAGGGTGACCCTGATCACAAACGGAAGTCTTATGCATCTTCCCCTCGTACAAAAGGGTATAAGGCTGCTCGGGGAAATGAAGGGTGAAATCTGGTTTAAACTGGACAGCGTAACCACAAGCGGGATCAGAACTATTAATCATGCCCGAATACCGAAAAACAGTTTGATGCAGAACCTGGAGACTGCGGCAAGACTGTGTACAACCTGGATCCAGACATGTGTTTTCACGGTTGACGGGAAACCACCCTCCCTGGAAGAGCAACGGGACTACATAAAATATATTTCCGCTCTGCAGGCGGAGGGTGTGCCATTAAGCGGGATATACCTTTACGGTATTGCACGGCCTTCCATGCAGGAAGAAGCTCCCCGCCTGGGCCGATTACCTGATGAATGGCTTGCCCGTTATGCAGAAAAAATAGAAGAGACAGGGTTGCCCGTCAGGGTCAATGTATAAACGCGCAACTTTGAAATTAAATTTAACAAACCAAACAGATTTCATTCACCAGCAATTTCCCGTAATGCCGATATATCACTGATAATAATCTGGTTTCCGCTTACCTCTATGATATTTTCCTTCTTGAGACGCGATATGATCCTTGAAAACGTCTCGGGCTTAATCGAAAGACGGGATGCCAGTATATTTTTCGGATAATTCAGGGTTATCTCGGTATGCCTGGATGTATTGGCAGGTATCGACTTGAGCAAATAGTGAACCAGGCGGTATGTCGCATTATGCAGGCTGAGGCTGTCAATCTCGTTCAACTGGATATGCAGCCGTTTGCTCATTTTGGCCATCATGCGGAAACAGGTATCGACTGATTCCCTCAATACATTTCTGAAGGTTTCCATATCAAAAGCAATCACCTGGCTTTCAGTTATTGCCATGGCGTTTACGGGATAACGCCTGTTTTCCATAAACATGACCGCCTCGGCAAAAATCTGGCCCGGGTGAACGATATCTATGACTTTTTCGTCCCCATCGTCGGACAGGCGAAACAGCCGTATTTGTCCTTTTTTTACCATGTAGAACCTTGAGGCTGCCTCGCCCTGCTCAAAAAGTATGTTACCTGCTGCCAGATCCTTTTGTTCCGCCGTCGATATGACACTGTCAAGCTGGTCTTCCCGAAGTGCTGAAAAAACAGGATTGTCAGTCAACCCCGGTATGTCCCTTTTGTTTTCGCCAAACAATTTCATCTTGCAGTGACGAGATCTGATTTGACCGAGATCAAGGCAACAGTACGGTTGAAGGAGTTAAATGGTTAACTACCATGATTTTAAAAAAAAGAGCTTCGATTTGATTACACTGAAAATCAGATTATTTAACAAATTAAATACATATGCCACCAATAACGGCGACCGGTTTGAACTGGTTGTGCCAAAGGGTATCACCTTTTCGGAACTTCTTGAAATGCTGAGAATACCCGAGAAAGAAGTTTTCCTCGCTTTTCGGAACGGAAGAAATATCAAGCTGTTTCCGGTAAATGACCGCCTCAAAAACGGCGAGATCATCGCCTTGTCTGGTCCTGTTCCCTACAGCCAGGGTTATGGTTCACCGGTCGTGTGATATTTCAAAATAAAGAAGCTGGCTCAGAATATTGATGCCGGTCGTGATATTGCAAGCGTTACGATTATTGCCAGAAATCCCCAGGATATAAAGAGTGCCGTTACCCTTATGGCCCGCGTACGTCCGCGCCTCAGTGCGATTGCTCCGGAAAAAATGTACAGGATAATTACAACAAGCTTTATCATTAACCAGTCAAAATAGTAAAACTGCCTGTAATACTGTATCAGTAAAACAATACCACTGAAGAGCAAAATGGCATCGATAAAATGTGGCAATATGCGTGTTACTTTCCTGGTAAGTAATGAAGAGCCTTGCACCATCCAGATTCCCCGGATGGAAAAAGAAATTATCGTAAGAATTGCACATATTACATGAAGGTACTTGATAATATGCATTGACAAATAATCCAGACAATATAAAACGGGGATCGGATATTCCTGCAATAAATTATTAAAAGGTACTTCCAATGTTGGAAATTCTATCCTACACAATCGCGGCAATTATTCTCTATACAGTCTCAGACCGGCTATTGGAGCGCCTGGAATTGATTGCCGGCCGACGTTTTGAATATCGCAGCCTGATTTTCTTTTTCATCCTTTCTTTCCTGGCAGTTTCGAGTTTCGCCCTCATAAGATATATTATTGAAATTCAATAAGTTACCATGAGCACTAAAGTTAATTCGATATATTTGCGGTTTTTACTTGATATAGATCAAGGAGTGATTTTTAACCTACAATTACATTATCTTTAATGTCTGACTGTAAGGGGAATGGGGTATGGCAAAAGAAGAATCTGCAGTGCAACATAACAACGAAGATGAACAAATCCCGTTCATGCAAAAAATCCTTGATAACCCTTTTCTGTTATTGTTCCTCGGTGTCACTATACCGACTGTTTTCTACGTGATATGGGGAATCATGGAAATCGTTCAGATACCAATCGCAAAATAACAGGAGAAAATAATGGCCATCACACCTCCTGAAGAACGGATATGGTGGAACGAGCCCGTTGCCAGAACTGAACTGATATGGATTATCGTTGGATTCATGTGGGGTCTCTTCATGTTTTTCATGATGATTTACTGGCATGGCGCCGGCGAACAGAACCTTTCCAACGAAGCATACCGTATTACGCCGGAGACGTTTTCCGCAAAAACAACCGAAATGGTTGATAAATACAAGGTGCGGGAAGAATCAAATTTTCCTGTTGTGCACCCACCACCGGGCAGCGATGTATATCTAATAGGTCGTCTTTGGCAGTGGTGGCCTATACTGGAATTTGAAAAAGACCAGAGTTACCGCCTGCATATTTCCTCGCTGGACTGGCAACATGGATTTTCACTTCAACCAACCAACATCAATCTGCAAATACATCCGGGTTATGAAATGGTAATTACAGTCACTCCGGACCAGGCCGGAGAATACAGCATTATTTGCAATGAATTTTGTGGTATCGGTCACCATACCATGATCGGAAAAATATATGTTACCGAATAATAAACCGGAGTAAGCCATGGCCTCAGATACCCAGTTTCGAACCTGCCCGACAACAGGCCTGCAGATACACCTGCCAGCGGAAAAACTGATCAAGGCGAATGCTGTCGCTGCTGTCGTATTCCTAGCTATTGGTGGTCTGTTCGGACTGTCAGTCGCACTAACACGCTGGCCTGCAGTACACTTGCTGCCGGCGGACTGGTTCTACCTGGCATTAACGGCACACGGGCTTGATGTATTGCTGGTATGGATTATTTTTTTCGAGATGGCCATACTTTATTTTGCTTCCGCCATTCTGCTGAACTCGAGGATCGCTGCCCCCAGGGTTGGCTGGACGGGCTTCTGGATGATGCTGATTGGTGCTGTGATAACAAATATCGCGGTTTTACAAGGTAAATCCAGTGTTATGTTCACGTCCTATGTCCCCATGCAGGCAGATCCGCATTTTTATCTCGGTATCGTCCTTTTTGCAGTCGGGGCCCTGCTAGGCTGTTGTGTTTTCTTTGGTACTCTCGTTATTGCCAAGGAAGAAAAGACCTATGAAGGTTCAATTCCACTTGTCACATTTGGTGCCCTTACCGCAGCAATTATCGCTGTATTTACCATTGCCTCCGGAGCAATTATATTGATTCCTACATTTTTGTGGTCTATGGATTTAGTCAGTAATATTGATCCATTGATGTACAAGGCAGTCTGGTGGGCAATGGGGCATTCGTCACAGCAAATAAATGTTTCCGCGCACGTTGCTGTCTGGTACGCCATAGCTGCTATTGTGCTTGGCGCCAAGCCTATTTCAGAGAAGGTGAGCAGACTGGCTTTTCTGATGTACATTCTTTTCCTGCAGCTTGCAAGCGCTCATCATTTACTGGTTGAGCCCGGAATAAGTTCTGAATGGAAAATATTCAATACAAGTTATGCTATGTATCTTGCTGTACTCGGAAGCATGATTCACGGTATGACGGTTCCAGGCTCAATTGAAGTGGCACAAAGAGCAAAGGGATATACCAACGGTATTTTTGAATGGCTCAAAAAAGCACCGTGGGGTAATCCGGCATTTTCAGGCATGTTTCTGTCGTTAATAATGTTCGGATTTATAGGTGGAATCACGGGCGTAATTCTGGGTACCGAACAACTTAACATTATCATGCATAATACATTATATGTTCCGGGCCATTTTCACGGTACAGTAGTAGCCGGAACAACGCTGGCATTCATGGCCATTACTTACCTGCTGATTCCCCTTATCTTCCAGCGTGAACTTATCTGGCCAAAACTGGCAAGGTTACAGCCTTATCTTTTTGGCATTGGCGCTGCCGGTATTTCGTTATTCATGATGGGCGCAGGAACGCTCGGTGTGGCCAGGAGACACTGGGATATTACCTTTACAGATGCTGCATTGAAATTCGACTATCCCGGGGCAGCATTTCTCATGATGGGATTAAACGGGATCAGTGCCATTCTGGCAGCGCTGGGCGGGATTCTCTACATCTTGATAGTAGTTGGCTCAATACTTTTTGGTAAAAAAGTTGACCAAAGTATCATGAAAGGCAAGCCAGCATCATCAGTTGTTGGAAAATATGGAAGCGCCGGCACACTGGCTATACCCGGGACAGTAGTCCTTGTGGCCGTTTTCTTTACAACTTTTGTGCTTTATTACTTCGTAAACTGGAAATATCTTGCAGAAGTCTGGCCGCTCAGATAGCCGTTTATATTCATGACACAGCCTGATGCGGTTTATTTCAAAAGGTAATTATTACAAAGGGATTATAGGCTTAGAATCATTTATTTCTGTCGGCCATTTTGCCGGATATTTGATATACCTTACAGTTTTCTTACCATCCACCGTAACAGGGAACAATAACTCACCCCAGGAAAATCTGACCAGTACCACAGGTTTCAGTAACGAAAAGGCTCTGGTTTACAGTCAGTCTGTAGTAGGCAGCGCTATTGGTGATTACAGGTTGACCGATCAAAATGGTGGTACGGTAAATATTGCCAAATATTATACTGACAAACCCGCTATTGTCAGTTTTATATATACAAGCTGCCACCATACCTGTCCTGTTTTAACCACGAATCTTCACAAAACCGTTCAAATCGCACAAGAGACACTTGGAGATAACAGTTTCACCATTATAACAATAGGATTTGATACTGGCGTCGACACGCCAGAACGAATGAAATTATTTGCATCTGAAAGAGGTATCAATGATAGAAACTGGCACTTTCTGAGCGCAGACACTGAAACAATAGAGAATCTTGCCAGTGATCTGGGATTTATATTTTTTCCTTCTGCAAAAGGTTTTGATCACCTGGCTCAAACCACAATTATTGACAGCCATGGTCGTGTTTACAGGCAGATTTACGGGGCAACATTCTCTCCTCCCGTACTGATTGAACCATTAAAAGAACTAGTGTTTGGGGATGGCAGTTTTTTACCATCAAATATATCCGAATGGGTAAATAACATCAGGTTATTCTGTACGATTTACGATCCTTCAACTGGAAGATATACCTTTGATTATTCAATAGTCATTGCTTTTTTGACCGGATTAATTTCGCTGGGTGGCCTGCTTGTTTTCCTTTTTCATCTCTGGCGCACGAACAGTACTTCATAAATTCCAGGCCGGCATAATTCCTTCCTTTACCAAGATGAAAAAATACCTGCGACAATTATTTGAAAAAACGGATGATATTTTTAGTGCCGGTTTTACCCCTGCCTGCAATCCAATGCTTTTTCTGGGGACAATGGGATGGTTTTTTTACTGGATAGTTGTTGCCAGTGGTATATATCTATATATCTTTTTTGATACAGGTGTAACAGAAGCCTATGAATCCATCGAATATCTGACTAATACCCAGTGGTATGCCGGTGGTGTAATGCGAAGCTTTCACCGATATGCATCAGATGCCCTGGTAATCGTCATTTTTCTTCATATGCTTCGTGAGTATTCACTGGATCGATTTCATGGCCCCCGGGCATTTACATGGATCATTGGTGTAATGAGCCTGTTATTCATATATGCAAGTGGAATAACAGGTTACTGGATTGTGTGGGACAAGCTGGCCCAGTATATCGCAATTTCCACATCAGAATGGCTTGACACTCTTCCCTTATTTGGCGAATCCATTGCAAGAAATTTTCTACATGACACAACACTGAGTGGCCGCTTTTTTACATTGTTCGTATTTATTCATATTGCGGCCCCCCTGATCCTGCTGTTATTCATGTGGATGCATATTCAGCGCATAACCATGCCAAAAGTCATGCTGCCCAGGTACCTGGCAACCGGTATCTTGCTCATGTTACTGGCCTTGTCGCTTTTTTATCCTGCTACCAGCCAGGGACCAGCAGAACTGGACAAGGCAGTAACAACTGTCGGGCTGGACTGGTATTACATGTTTTTTTATCCGTTACTGGATGAATTTCCGGGGCTCTACTTGTGGATTGCAATCTTTCTGCTAGTATCAATTTTATTGTGCATGCCCTGGATCACCAGAAAAAAATCATTATCAATTGCAAAGATTGATCTGGACAATTGCAATGGTTGCGGACGCTGTGTTTCTGACTGTCCCTACAATGCCGTAAGTCTGCAGGCACGCACCGACGAACTGCCCTATACCAGCCAGGCCGTGGTCAATCCTGATTTATGTGTCAGTTGCGGAATATGTGCCGGGGCATGTCCTACGGCAATGCCTTTCAGGCGGAAAAGTAAACTGGTCCCGGGAATTGAATTACCCGATTTCTCTATCAATCAGCTCAGGCAATATGTAATTGATACCGCGGAAATAATGCAGGGCAGGGACAGGGTTTTTATTTTCAGTTGTGATCATGGGCCAGTTGCATGCAACATCAACATTAACAATACAACGACCGTTTCACTTCCATGTGTCGGGATGTTGCCACCCTCATTTATTGATTTTATTCTCAGTCAAAATATTGCTGATGGTGTATTTCTGACCGGTTGCAAGGTAGGCAACTGTTATAACCGATTCGGTATTAACTGGACAAAACAGCGTATTACCGGGGAGCGTGATCCATTCCTCCGAGAACGTGTCTCCCGGGAAAGAATCAGTCAGTACTGGACCGGATCTGTCAATAGAAAAAAGCTGATACAGAAAATCATACGTTTTAAGGAAAAACTGGCTTCACTGAACAACGAAGTCACAGGATTTAATAACTGACAGGCAAATTAATGATTTGATATGTACACACCAAGAAACATTGTTATTCAGATAACTACCTATCTTGTTTTTGCAGTGATTGTCGGGTATTTCTCATCCAGACCTGAATACGAACATCTTGATCCCGGGATGGCATTACTCAAAATAAGTTTCAGTCATGCCGGTGAAAAAAAGGAAGAATGCCGGCGATTGACACAGGAGGAGCTTGAAGCAATGGCACCGAATATGCGAAGACCTCTCGAATGCAGTCGAGAACGGGTTCCAATACTCGTTGAAATAATACTGGATGGAAATATCCTGTACAAAGAGCAGGTTCCTGCTTCAGGACTGTCTCATGATGGTGCCTCGACTGTATATGAGTACTTCAGGGTAACACCCGGAAAACACAAATTGGTTACGCGAATGCGCGATAGTCGTGAAAATGAAGGATTTGACCATGAGCGTTCAACTGATATCGAGTTGAAACCCGGACAAAATTTCGTAATAGATTTTAACAAGGAAGCCGGGGGGTTTGTATTTTTATAACTGCTCATGCGTTAAATGACAGGCAGGTGATCTGATATGCAACTATTGGAATGGAAAGACGAGTTTTCACTCGGAATTCCGGAAATTGATTATGAACATCGTAAATTGATTCAATTGATTAACGAAATGCTTGTCAAAATATATGAAACAGACAGGGAAGATAATACATCAGATTACCTTGGCGAAATATATGCGCGCATCGCACTACATTTTGCGCTGGAAGAAAAGATAATGCGGGAAAAGAATTATGATCAACTGGCAGATCACAAGGCTGATCATGATAAATTGCTTGATGAAATACGGGATATCATGGAACATTACAGTGATATGATGGAGATTGATACTGACAAATTTGTCGATGAACTTAACCACTGGTTTACCGATCATTTCAGCACCAAGGATGCGAGATTACACAGATATCTGGATATGTAGTCTGGCTATTGAATTTTCATTACATCAGATGTTTTTTTTGTTCGAAATAAACACCAGGAGGAGGAAAGCACAATGAAAAATATGCATAAAATATTATTAACAGTCATTTTATCGGGATTCCTGTCCATGGCGTTTGCGGAGGGAGATGCGGCAGCCGGCAAGGAAAAATCGTCAAACTGCGCAGCCTGCCACGGGGCGGACGGGATCAGCCCGAATGACTTGTGGCCGAACCTGGCGGGCCAGAAATTCGGTTATCTCGTCAAGCAACTCAAGGCCTTTCGGGAAGGGTCACGATCTGACCCAATGATGTCGCCCATGGCGGCAAATCTCACGGATGAAGATATCAACGATCTGGCAGCATATTTCAGCAGCCTGTAGACAGGATTTATTCAGAAAACAGGCCTTTTATCCTGGCAGGATCACTGATTACCGCACGGGAGTTGGGACATATTCAAGCAGCGGGGGGATCAGTGACTGGTGCCACTTGATCCATGGATCTTGTTATAGACGTTATATTTACCGGAAGGCTTGTTCATGGAAATCCTTTTCACCTCGTCCAGGGTACTGGAATCATAAACAACGAGTGCACCATCATTCTCCCAGATGCTCAGCAAGGCATATTTTCCATCCCTTGTGAATTCAACATGACCCGATGTCTTTCCCGGTGCGGGCCTTAGTGTCGCAACTATTTCCAGCGTGGCTTTATCAATAACATGAACAGCATCCTTATCCGGGCCAAAAAATACATCAACCCATCCATAAGGTGAATTTTCATGCGAACGCATGAAAAATCCCGGTCCCAATGTTTTAATCTCCTTGATGACTTTCCAGTTTGATTGATCGATGATGCTTATCAGGCCCTTCTTGATATTTGGAGTTGCCAGTATTGTTTTACCCTGGTATTCCCAGGTAATACCTGAACCGAGATGAGGCAGTCCCGAAAGTTCAAGCTCGGCAATCTTTCTGCCGACGATCAGACTGACAACCTGGCCGTTTTTCGCGTTTCGTGCCGCTCCGACAAGATTGTTGTATCCTGCATCAAAGAAGAAATCGTCCAGGTAATCATCAAGACGTATACGACGGACCGGAAACGGTGTATCTGTTGCTATTCCTTCCTGGTAACGGTAATCATGCACCATGCCGGTATAGAGAGGTTCCTGATTTTCATCATAATAAATTTCCCATATTTCGGGAATATCCTTCAATGCAATGATAAAACTCCCTCTCGGGGGAGCATCATAAACTGCACTGACACGCGAGCTTTTGCCTGATTCGTCTTCAACCGGAATGACTTTTATCGGTGACAGTTTCCCTGCATCAAGGATTACAAGTGTATGCGGGAGATAATTACCGGCAAGTACATATTTGCCATCATTCGAAACAGCAATATTGCGGGTATTTATACCGACCCTGATTTCAGCAATATATTTCAGGTTATACAGATCATACTTTGATACCCACCCGTCTCTGGAAGCAAAATAAACATACCGTCCGTCAGGTGAATACTTCGGACCACCATGTAATGCCCGTCGTGTCTTGAACCTGTGTATTGGTTCGAGTCGATCCCCGTCCAGTATTGATACATGGTGGTCACCTTTCTCAACAACAATAAACAGGTTCAACGGATCGGCATCAAACAGCGGTTTATCACTGGATAAATCGTCCCAGTATTTGACAATATGTGTGTTTTCTATTTCCTCTATATACCAGGCTGGCGCATTGGTCAGTGGTGTATAAATATAGTCAACCAGCAATCCGATTTGTTTATCATTGAGCTGATCCTGGAAAGCCGGCATCTGTGTCGCAGCCAGTCCATTACTGATGGAATCATGGGCCGCTGCTTTTTTCAGGCGGGCGAGATTCTCCGGCAATAATGCAGGCCCTGTTCCGCCAAGGCGATCCCTACCATGACAGGCAGCGCAGTGCTGTTGATACAAACTGTCTGCCTGTGTTTTCGGTTCGGCAAGACAAATCCTGCTAACTGCTGTCAGGATCAGAAAAAGGACCAGGGGTGATATATTTCTAAACAATTGCTGCATTAACACCGCGAGCGGCATAGCTGATTTTACTGTCATCTATGCCAATTTCACTATCTGTAAGATAACAGGCCGGATCTTCCGCCCATGGATCTCCGGTCATCTGTAATGCCCTGATCCTTGTATTTCCTCCGCAGATATTAAAAAAGCAACACTTCCCGCATCGACCGCCTATTTTTCTTGGTCTGCGTTTCAGACCGGCCATAATCGGATCGCTGGTATCCTTCCATATTTCAGAGAATGGACGATCCTTCACATTACCCAGGTTATAGTGCCACCAGAAAGTATCCGGGTGAACATTCCCCAGATTATCAATGTTTGCAATATTCACTCCTGAACTGTTACCACCCCATTGCTCCAGCCTCTCCCGGAAATAATCCTCCCTCTCGGGAAAGTATTTTCTTACCCAGTGCAGGAAATAAACGCCATCCGCGTCATTGTTACCCGATACATATTCACGATTTCTTCCTTCATTTATATCCTGCCAGCATTTTTCGAATAATATATCAAGTGATTTTCTTGTGATTATATGGGTAACATCGTCCTTGCGATTACGGTTACCGCGCCCTGCATAATTCAGATGTGACAAATAAAATTTATTAACGTCCTCCGTGTCCATAAGGGCAAGAAGATCGGGTAATTCATTGTAATTATCCAGGGTCATTGTAAACCTCAACCCCACCTTTATGCCGTTATTCCTGCACAAATGAACCGCTTTTATTGATGCATCGAATGCACCCGCCTTCCTCCGGAAATGGTCATGTGTTTCCATCAGACCGTCGATACTGATTCCGACATAGTCAAAATCAATATCGGCGATCTCCCCGATATTGTCCTCACTTATCATTGTCCCGTTGGTAGACAAGCCGACATAAAAACCCATCTTCTTCGCCCTTCTCGTAATATCGAAAATATGGGGATGCAGAAGCGGTTCACCACCTGACAGGATGAGTACCGGGACACCAAAAGTTTTCAAATCATCCAGGACTGTATGGATTTCCGCGAGGGACAATTCTCCAGGAAAATCATGATCTGCCGAAATGGAATAACAATGCTTGCAGGCAAGATTACAGCGACGAATTAAATTCCATATTACAACAGGCCCGGAAGACCTTGATGCATCCCGTGGCGATAGGGGATTTTTTATTTCCTTCATGTATTGTGAAATTCTGAACATCTTGCCTGTTTTCTTTTTTTAATTAACGATCAACTTAAATTCTCAAACCGGATTTTTTGAGCAATCGCGTGCTGTACAATACATCATAACTCCGGACCGCATCCCCCAGAATTTCCCTGATATAATCGATATATTGTTCAGTTGTATTCCTGTTGTACCCGTGGACCATGGCAAACAGATTGTAAGGCCATTCCGGCAGGTGTCTTGGCCTCCGGTAGCAATGGCTGACAAAATCCAGCTCACCAACTTCCTGTCCCAGTTCCGAGATTCGTTCATCCACAATATCCCAGACTGTCATGCCGTTTGCACGGTACCCCAACTTGTAATGATTGGGCACGACACCGATTCGGCGAATTATTCCGGCTTCCTGCATTGTATTTATCCGCTGCATTACTGTGCAAACATCAACTCCGATCCGTTCCGCTATAACGTGGTACGGACGTGCAGTAACCGGCAGACCTTCCTGCGTGGACTTTATAATCAACCTGTCGATACCGTCATTCTTCAGAATTTCAGGCATTGAATTTCAATCCCACATAATATTCATCAAGTTTGGGCATGTTATAGGTTAAATACCCGGTTTGATCTTCAATCGTTTCCAGCAGTGTTGACAATTTTTTACCGGCTTCAAGGGCAACAACGAACCATATATTGAATTTGTGGTCGCGTTCATAATTATGTGCAACCTGGGGATGCTGATTGATTATTGCTGTTACTCGCTCCATATCGGCAACAGGAACCTGCATTGCAACCAGACTGTACATACCACCAATCTTTTCAACATTAAACATGGGGCCAAACCTGCTCAATATACCTTTGTCGAGCAATAACTGTATACGGCTTATCAATTCCGACTCCGTCAAACCGAGCTTTTCAGAAATGACCGCGAAAGGATGTTCACAAACCGGAAAGCCGGACTGAAGATAATTGATTATCTGTTTATCCGTGATATTCATGATCAAAACACTACCCGGACTTTTCGAACACTGGCGCCACGTTGTTTGAACCGGCGTTTACTGAACAAAACATCATATGGATAATCCTGCCAGTTATTTACCGCTATCATATCCTCAAGAAGACTTATTACACCCTCCCTGTCCCTGCCATGGATCATGCAAAACAGATTATATGGCCAATCCGGCAGTCTCCTGGGCCTGCGGTAACAAAGGGTTACAAACGGATATTCTTTCATGAGATCGGCAACTTTATGGACGCTGTCATCAGGAATATTCCATACGATCATGGCATTGGCCCTGTAACCCAGTTCATGGTGCCTCACTATTATTCCTAATCTTTTAATCAATCCCGTTTCTATCATATTGCTGATACGTGTTATGACCTGATGTTCACTGACACCAAGTTTCCTGGCAATTTCCAGGTAAGGTCTTTCTGTTAATGGCAATCCCAGCTGAATTAATGAAATAAGATGACTGTCTGAAAAAACCCTCTTTTCAGGAGCCATTTTGGCGCTGGAATGATCAATAATCGTCAGCATCGTAAATCAAACCCCAGGTCAATATGATAGGCATCCAGAATCGGCAACCTGATCAACATTATTCCTGTGCGTTCCTCTATTTCGTCAAGCACATTATTTATATGATTTTCATCCGGTCCATGAACAACAAACCATAAATTGAAATGATGTTCCCTCTCATAATTATGATTCACCTCTTCATATCCATTGATTATTTCTGCAATTTCAAGAAGCTTGCCTTCAGGAACTTTCATAGCAGCAAGCAAACTTTTGTTAATCGTGTTAGGCCTGAATACCGGGCCTATACGGCTGACTGTCCCCTCCTCCTGAAGCTTTTTCAATGTACTCAGCAATTGAACCGGATCGCAACTTAAATCACTGGCGATTTTATCAAACGGCCTTTTATCCAGCGGAAAATTTCTCTGGTAATTATTTAACAGGCATTCTTCCAGGTATGGATATATGACTTCATCATCCTGCGCCTTGGAATCTGGAAACTTATTCTGTGATTTTCTGTCCATTTACAGGGTTTCTACAGACCGATCTTGTGTGCCCTGCTGGAAAAAAATATACCGCTAGGCTTGTCAGCTTCCACCAGACCAATATTGTCAAATGTCATCGTGTTATAGATATTTACACGATCTTCATCCCGAACTGATATCCATACTTCATCTCCTTCTTTGGTGAATTCCATGTGTAATACCGCTTTACCTGGTTCCAGTTTCTTTACAACGGCAAGTTTCTCTACATCGATAATTTCAACATAGTTGTTGTCAGGAAATGCAAAATTTACCCAAACCTGCCTGCCGTCGGGTCGTGCAATTGCAAAAACCGGCTGGCCATGGGTTGATATACGCGTTACCTCCTCCCAGTTATTCTTATTGATGACATGTATGGCATGATGGCCAACGGCGGGTATAAACAGATAATTACCGGCAACAGCCCAACCTTCCAGATGCGGCATCTTGTATACCGGCAATTCCTCTTCATCCCTGCCATAATGTTGAAGTACACGTCTGACCCCGCGGTCCAGGTAGTATAAATCAAGAACAGCAAGTCCGTTTTCACCATACAGTCCGGCTATGTAATAGCGGCCATCAGGAGTTATCAATGCATCATAGGGTTGCAAGCCAACATTTGTGAATTTTCGTATTTCCGGTTGCCACGTATCATCAAGATCAATGACCCAGATTTCACCGGCATCATACAGGCTGGCAATGAAACGCTGACCCGGTGCGTCAACTAGCCCGACTACTCTTGAATATTCAGGGTTTTCTTCATCACCATAAACGGCCGGAATATCTACAACCGGTTCCAGCGTATCTGCTTTGAATATCCTGATGCCACCAGGCTCATAATTGGATGCGGCAACGAACTTGCCGTCACGGGATATGGCGCCACCAATACTGTTGCCGGCCTGCCTGATACGTTTCTCGATTTTGCAGGTATGTAAATCAATCTTGGTCAAGCCGCCATCGCGCCCGAAAACATATGCGTGTTGTTCATCTCGGGAAAAAACAGCCGAGGCATGGGAAAGATCACCCATGCCATCAACATCAGCCAGGTGTATACGTCTGGCAGTGTCAACCAGTTTAATGCTGCCGGTTGCCCGTTCTATGATGATTCCACGATTTGTTGTTGGAGTAACGGGATATGCTGAAACAACCGTAAACACGGAAAGGGAAATGAGTATCTTGATCGGGATATTTTTCATTCAAAATTCCCTTTAAATGCCGCCTTTAAGCAGGCTCACTATCCAGCGGATTTCTTCATCATTTAAAATTCCTTTCCATGGCGGCATGGGGGTGCCTTCAACACCGTTCCGTATAATTTTGAATAAAACTTCAGGCGATCTGTTTTCGAGTACCTTTTCGGTAAGTGGTGGTCCCAGGCCACCTCTACGGGTCAGTCCGTGGCAGGAGCCGCAATCGTGTTCAACCATGTGACGGAGTTCATTCCGTCTCATTAATGTAATATCTGCCATGGCAGGAAAACTGCTGATTAACGCCAGCACCAGCATAACTATTGCTCCTGGAAAAAATCCCTGTTTGGATACCCCGGTAACGACTGGCACCTGCATATGCCTTATGCATTGTATAAATCAGTAAACATCATGCTGTGTGTTGTAAACATTGAATTTCCCGGTTGGTGTAACAAGGCGATCATCCTTGATAACACGTTTTAGTTTGCGGGTCTTGTCATCAACAATAACTATGGCTGACTGCTGTTCCTTGCCATTCCATACAGAAAACCAGACCTCATCCCCGGCCTTGTTGTATTCCGGATGTACAACGCGTTTCGGTCCCTCGCCCACATCAGCCCATTCAGCAATAGGCAGTGTCTCAAAACCTGATTCAGGATTGTTGATATCAAACACGACAACGGACTGGCTGATTTTCGGATCGGGATTGAGTGGCGTGTCGACCCAGAGATTGCTTGATTCGGGGTGTGTTTTAATAAACAGCGAACCTCCGCCCTGACCATCGAGAACACGCACGACTTTCCACGCGTGCTCGGGATGATTGACCGGATCAGTGCCGATGAAAGTAACGTGCTGGTTACCCAGGGCACTTGTGGCCCACACCGGTCCATATTCCGGATCGATAAAATTGGCACCACGCCCCGGATGCGGGATCTCATGCACATCGACAAGTGCTTCGAGTTCCCTTTCCATGGAATCCACTACTGCTATCTTGTTTGATTTGTTAGCCGCTGTCAGGAAATAACGTTTTGTTGAATCCCATCCACCATCATGCAGAAACAGTGCCGATTCAATTGAAGTGACCTTGAGGTTCTCCAGATCCTCGTAATTGACCAGCAATACTTTTCCCGTTTCCTTCACGTTGACAATAAATTCGGGATGCTGGTGTGAAGCAACAATGGCAGCCACCCGCGGCTCGGGGTGGTATTCCTGGGTGTCGACAGTCATGCCCCTGGTCGAGACAATCTTTAATGGCTTGAGAGTGTCTCCTTCCATGATCACATACTGTGGAGGCCAGTATGTTCCCGCTACGGCAAATTTATCTTCATATCCTTCAAACTTCGAGGTTTCCACAGAACGTGCTTCAAGACCTGCTTTAATTACCGCAACGGTATCCGGCTTCTCCATCCAGAGATCAATGAGATTGATTTTTGCATCGCGACCTATGACATAAAGATACCGGCCTGATGAAGAAAGCCTGGATATATGTACGGCATAACCAGTCTTGATGATGTTGACTATCTCCTTGGTATCACCGTCAATCAATGCTATTTGCCCTGTATCACGCAGTGTCACGGAAAACAGGTTGTCAATATTGAGATCATTCATCGGTTTTTTCGGCCGCTTGTCAACTGAAACCAGCAAATCCCATGTCTCCATCATTTTAGGCAAACCCCATTCGGGAGGTTGCGGGGGATCATGCTGGATATAGCGCGCCATCAGGTCGACTTCATCCTGTGTCAATTCACCCGATGAACCCCAGTTGGGCATTCCTGCCGGGGAGCCGTAATTAATAAATACCTTCAGGTATTCCGTTCCACGTTTCTGCGTGATATCAGGGGTTAACGGTTTACCAGTCGCACCTTTGCGGAGAACACCGTGACATCCGGCACAACGCTGAAAAAAGATTTTCTTGGCCCGGTCGAATTCTTCCTGTGTTATAGGCGGAGCACCCGGGGTAATAACCTGCTTGGCCGATTCGATGGGAGAGGGAGTACCCTCGTAAGCTGTCTCCGGTTTATCCGGTGACGCATGTTGTTTGCCTTCTTGTTTGCCTTCTTCTGCAATCGAAGTTGTTGAAAAGAGAAGAACGAGGATTAATACTGAAAACCGCCTAATTAGCGTTGCAGTAGTATGGTTGTTCATCAGGGTCTCCCAAAATACACTTTTTCATTGAAAAGTGTATGGACCCGGGCAGTTTATGACATTGATCTATGTCAAATATGTCGCATTTAAAATGCGGTTATCAGATGATTTATCCAGCTGATTATAAAAAGTTTCCATAAATCATATTGCCCTGGAAAACCTTCCGTTAGTGTTCATAGGGCAAAGATATTTATCGAATATCATGCAGATATTCCTGATCAAAAGCCTGCCCCTGGATGTAACTCTAATTTCGTCGGCTCCAATAGCTACAAGACCGTCCCGTTCCATCTTCGCCAGTGACATTATTTCAACCTGGAAGTATTCACAGAATTCAATGCCGTGGGTTGCGTTTATCTCCGAATAATTAACATAATAATGACACATCAGTTTTGAAATGACGTCTCTGCGCAGGAGATCATCCATATTCAGTTCAACACCACGGACAACCGGTATTTTACCGATACTGATATTCCTTACATAATCATCCAGCTTGCAGGTATTTTGTGCGTAGCAATTACCCACGCAGCTGATTGCAGAAACTCCCATTCCGATAATATCGCAATCAACATGAGTTGAATAACCCTGGAAGTTCCTGTGCAGGGTATTGTTGTTTTGTGCAATTGAAAGTTCATCATCTGGTTTTGCAAAATGATCCATGCCAATATATATGTAACCGTGATTTGTCAGATAATTAATTGTAAAACGCAATATATCCATCTTTTCTTCAAAACCAGGCAAATCATCTTCCCTGATCATGCGTTGTGATTTGAAAAATCCAGGTAAATGTGCATAGTTGTAGACAGCAATCCTGTCTGGATCCATTTCCTTTATAATATTCAGGGTATCTTTAAAACTTTCAATCGTCTGGTTCGGCAGGCCATAAATCAGGTCGATGTTGATCGAATGATACCCTTCGCTTTCAGCTTCTTTGACCAGGTCATGTGTTTCTTCCACAGTTTGTATTCTGTTTATTGCTTTCTGGACAGTGGGATTGAAATCCTGTACACCCAGACTTAACCGGTTGAAACCGAGACCGCGCAGCAATGCAATTGTACCTTCCCCTGCTTCACGTGGATCAATCTCCAGTGAATAGTCGCCTTTGTCATCAGTACGTAACTGGAAATGCTTTTTCGTGCATTTCATTAATTCCCGCATTTGTATGTGATCAATATATGTGGGAGTGCCACCTCCCCAGTGCAGTTGGTCTACCTGCCTGTCCTTTTCGAAGAGTTTTGCCTTTAACCCGATTTCACGGTGGATGGCAGACAGGTAAGGAAACGTCTTCTTGTGATTATTGGTTACGATTTTATTGCAGGCACAATAAAAACAGATATGTCTGCAAAAAGGTATATGGAAATACAGGGACAACGGCGAAGGATTCGAATCTTGATTCGTACGCCTGGCAATTCTTATATAATCATTTTCAGAAAAATTTTCATGAAAATGATTTGCAGTCGGGTACGAAGTATACCGGGGGCAGGAGACCTGGTATTTTTCAATCAGTGATTTGTCAAAATACGCCATTTCATGATGCCTGATGCCGACTGATGGTGTTCTTATAGCATCCAATGGCTGATTGTCACATGATCCAGATCAAGCCTTATCGAAAAACCTGATGAAATTCATGTTGCTGACTTTCTGCCTTGATAATCCTGATATCTTTATGCAACTCAGGTGTGAAGAAAATTCAGTCCACCGTTACTGAATGAACCATCTCCAATATTGTTAAAAGTTTGAATATTTTATTACCAGACATGAAAGCTTGATGTTACTTGTTTTCATATTTCTTCCATTATTATCAAGAAACAAACAATACAACGGATATGAAATCACCTGGTTAATCAAAGCAAAAATGCTGTGATTTACACATTCCAGATCCGGATAAATTGTGATATGAAAAATATTCCCCGGCACCGTTTCCGGTAACCGGGGATTGTTACGGAGGGATGTTCAGAGGTTTTCGAGTTCCTTTTCCAGTTCCTTCTTTTTCTTTTCCATCTCGGAAAAATCAAATCCTTCTTCCTTGTATTGTTCGATCATCCTTTCAAGGCCATTGATGGATCGTTTCAGTTTGAACTCCATTTCATCCATGGTGTGGTCGACAACCTTCATGCTTTCCTGCATTTCCGATTTTGCCGTTTCAGCCATGGACTCGGCTTTTGTTCCTTCCATTTTGGAGGTATCTCCATCATCACCACAGGCACTTATCAGAATACTCGCCATTAGCACTAAAAATAATCTCATCTTGCTCTCTCCTTATATATCCATTGTTTCGTCACTGTAATTCGGCAGGTAACAGTTAATTCAGGCAACGATAAACAGCATACCGAGTAATGCCAGATTACCAATAAACAGGCCAAACAGCAGCAATGTTTTATTCATTTCCTTTTTCTTTCTGAACAGGCCGTTTTTCTGCCAGTGTTTTTCGACATCCGCCAGTTCGTTCTTGTTTTGTGATAGCCAGTTAAGCATTTTACCGGTGCCCGGGGAACTGAGTTCGGTTTTATCCAGGTAAAGCCCTTCGGCCGCCGTATATTTATCAAGGCGGTATCCGGGACGGATGGAAAAAAACGAGGTTAATCATCCACTCCGGCCTGAATTATTTTTCTAGGTATAACACTTTGGCCTAAATGCGATCAAACCGGGGCCGATCGCATTTCCTGACCATGAATATTATTGAATATTTCTAACCCGAAATATTAAAATCTCGGCCTAAGTGGGTAATTTCAATAAATAATCATTTATATCAGTTAGTTAAGTAAACACCAAAGCTGGATTTTTATTTCGTGTACGTTATAATTGTAGGGCTTGAGTGTAATTTTCCGGCCAAATTCCAGATAAAAATGAATTCTAACGACCTTTGCGATGAGGTCCTGATTTCTCTCCGCCGTATTGTCAGGGCCGTTGATTACCAGTCCCGGCAACTGGTCCGCAGCCACGGCCTGACCAGTCCCCAGACATTGATTCTCAAGGAGTTGATGCAGATCGAGGAGGCTACCGTCGGACAACTTGCCGATAATGTCAGTCTCAGCAAGCCGACCGTAACCGATATTTTGAATCGGCTGGAAAGACGTGGGCTGGTAACGCGGACACGTTCGGACAAGGATAAACGCTGTATCAAGGTCAGGGTCACCCCCCTGGCACGGAAAAAACTGGCCGATGCACCGCCTTTATTGCAGGAAGAATTTACCCGGCAATTCAGCAACCTGGAAAAATGGGAACAGTTTCAATTGCTGGGGTGCCTGAACCGGGTTGCGGAAATGCTGCATGTTCGCGAACTCGAGGCTTCGCCGTATCTATCCGGCGGCCCATTGTCGGCCCCGTCCGGAATATCGCAAATCAGGACAGAAGCGGAAGAAAAAAATGATTCATTAGCCGGTAACACTGGCAAGCTGGTATCGAAAAACAGATAATTTATTTCAAAATAACCAGAATGACTTTAACGGATGAAAAAACCATGAATGATGGCCCGGCCAGTGGCGCTATCACTTACCAGCGCCCGGACATTCTCCACGGAGCGGCAATGTGGGAACTCGTCAATGAGAGTGGCGTACTGGATCTCAATTCCGCCTATCTGTATCTCATACTGTGTGCCCATTTTTCCGGGACCTGCGGCATAGCTGAATGCGACAACAAGGTCGTTGGCTTCGTCACTGCCTACCTGTTACCGGATGATCCTTCGCGCCTGTTTGTCTGGCAGATAGGCACGGATGCATCCATGCGTGGCCGGGGAATCGCGACGAACCTGCTGCTGGAATTGCTTAACAGGGAATCACTGGCTGATACCAGGTACATTGAAGCAACAATCTCTCCTTCAAATGTTGCCTCGGAAACCCTTTTTACCCATCTTGCAAAAAGGCTGGGTGTCGACGCTGTATTTTCCGAATACATCAACAGCGATATGTTTCCCAGGCCGGGACATGAAGACGAAAGATTATTGCGAATCGGGCCGTTTGAAAACGGCGTGTCCGCAGCACTGAAAAACTACAGCCATGATGGCTAAAATTATTATTATCAGCGAGGTTACATAACAATGCGTATTTTTGAACAACTGGAATCCGAGGTCAGGAGCTATGTGCGGTCATTTCCCGTTATCTTTGAAACATCCGAGGGGAGCTTTCTCTATGATGAACAAGGTAACAAGTACATCGATTTCTTCGCCGGCGCCGGCACCCTGAATTACGGCCACAACAATCCCAAGGTCAACGCGGCACTCATCGAGTACCTGCAGAACAAGGGCATTATTCACGGACTGGACAAGGCAACCAGCGCCAAGAAGCGGTTCCTGCAGGGTTTTTGGGATACCATCCTCGAACCCCGTAACATGAATTACAAGATCCAGTTCACCGGGCCCACCGGCACCAATGCGGTGGAAACCGCCCTGAAGCTCGCCCGCATGGTAAAGGGCCGTTCCAACGTCATTGCTTTTACCAACGGTTTTCACGGCCTGACCATGGGTTCGCTGGCCGTTACCGGCAATAATTTCTACAAGGATGAATCCTACGGTATGCGTGGCAATGTCGATCACATGCCCTATGACGGTTATTTCGGACCGGAAGTCAATACCGTTGAATACCTGCGCAGGTATCTCGAAGACAAAAGCAGTGGTATCGATCTGCCGGCAGCGATCATCCTCGAAACCATACAGGCCGAGGGAGGTGTCAACGTTGCCTCGGTCAAATGGCTCCGGGAACTGGAACATCTCTGCCGCGAGTTCGATATTCTTCTCATTATTGATGATATCCAGGTGGGTAACGGGCGTACCGGCACGTTCTTCAGCTTTGAAGAAGCGGGCATCAGCCCGGACATGATAACCCTTTCCAAGTCTATCGGTGGCGGCCTGCCGCTGGCACTTCTGTTGATGCGACCGGAACTGGACCAGTGGAAACCGGGTGAACACACCGGTACATTCCGCGGTAACAACCTGGCGTTTGTCGCGGCAACTGAATCGTTTTCTTACTGGGAGGACGACAACCTTTCCAATGCCGTTGAATATAAAGGTGAGATTATCAGGGAAACCCTAGAGGGCATTGTCAAGAAATACCCGGAACTGCAGGCCGAAGTCCGCGGACGCGGCATGATCTATGGCCTGGATATCCCGCAACTTGGCTTTACCGATCACCTCACGACGGCAGTCTTCGAGGAAGGACTGGTCATTGAAACGTCCGGCGCAGACGACGAAGTGTTAAAGATACTGCCCCCGCTTGTCATAGAAGAGGAGATTCTCAAGGAAGGGCTGAAGATCATCGAGAAGGGTGTCGACAAGGTCATGGAACGCCGGGAGGAGTCACTACACACCGATGTGGCGTAGTATTATTCCGCCAGCATGGATCAGCTATCCGGACTGGCGATGATCTTGCCGCCGCATTCCTCGATCACTGCCCGCAGTTCAGATTGCAAAGCCTCCAGACTGCCACGGCTGGTCGAGCGCGAAACGATGTTCACACCCAGCCTTCCATGCCGGAAATAGGGGTAACTGCCGATACTGACATCGGTGTATTTTTCCTGTAAACGGCCGAGCCCCCCGGCGATCTCGCCTTCGCGCAGATTGGTGGCGAGACTGTTTGTTAAAATCGGATCGCCCCCGATCAACCGGTATGTCATGCTATCGAACATGGCCTGCAAAATCATTGGCACGCCGGGGAGGACAAAAACATTTCCCAGTTGAAATCCCGGCGCACCGCTCACCGGGTTTTTTATCAACGAAGCGCCTTTAGGGATATTGGCCATCTTCATCCGTGCATCATTGATGTTGCCGGAATCGTAATAGGCCTCGAGACAGGCGAGTGCTTCATTGTTTCTTTCCAAATCCACGCCGAAGGCAGTGGCTATCGATGCCGAGGTAATGTCATCATGTGTCGGTCCGATACCGCCGGTAGTAAAAACATAAGAGAAAATCCTGCGACAGGCATTCACAGTCTCAACGATTACCTTTTCATCGTCAGGTATCACCCGCGCCTCGAGAAGCGGGATCCCCAGTTCATCGAGTCGCTTTCCAAGGAATGTCAGGTTGCTGTCCTGTGTCCGGCCGGACAGGATTTCATTACCAATGATGACGACTGCAGCAGTCAGATTTGCCGGCATCTTTCAGCCCGGTAAGAGGGTTACAGGATCAAATGGTGCACCAGTATAAAAAAGGTGATAAAAAATCCGGGATGATATTACCGGTTTTTTTACTAATCAAGCGGCCTGGACCGGTATGTGATCCTTGATCCGGATAATGTGATTGTCTTCGTCAAGGTAGATCAGCGTCGGCTTATATGCCCGGATTTCCTTTTCGTCGATCCTGGCGTAACTGCAGATAATCACGCGGTCACCAGGACTCGCCTTATGGGCGGCGGCGCCATTAACCGAGATTATGCGTGAATGGTTTTCCGCGCGGATAGCGTAAGTCGTGAATCGTTCGCCATTATTGATATTGTAGATCTGGATCTGTTCGTACTCGTGGATACCGGCCTTGTCGAGTATATCACCGTCAATGGCACAGGAACCCTCGTATTCGAGCTCGGAATGCGTGACGCGCGCTGAATGGAGTTTTGCTTTCAGAACAGTAAGTTGCATGCTTTACGGGGAAAATTCATTCGGGAAAATGAAGTATGGCGCAAAATTCTGCCGGGTTCAACGCCTGATAATCATATTATCTATAAGCCGCGCTTGGCCAAGATAACCCGCGGCAAGTACCACCAGATCGCCATCGCCCGGTGGCCCCAGGTCTCCCGCGTTACGGATATTAAAATAATCCATTTGAAATCCTTCGGCATTCAGACGTTCCAGGCCGGCGATTTCCAGTGCAGGGTAATCCTTTTCTCCCTCCCTGATTTTATCGGCCGTCTCCGCGAGCTGGCGATATAAAACGACGGCCGTTTTTCTTTCCTCTTTCGAAAGGTAGGCATTGCGCGAACTGAGTGCGAGACCGTCCGGTTCCCGCACGGTTTCGACGTCGACGATCTCGACCGGCAGGCAGAGATCTTTCACCAGTGACCGGATAACCAGTAACTGCTGATAATCCTTTTCACCGAACATGGCCAGGTCAGGTTGTACCATGTTCAGTAACTTGGTGACGATGGTTGCGACACCGGTAAAATGACCGGGCCTGAACTTGCCGCAGAAAATACGATCAAGTGCGGGTACCGTGACGATGGTTTCGTCATTTTCACCACCCGGATACATCTCTTCAGTAGGTGGCGCAAAGACCAGATCCGTTTTTAATTCCAACAAATGTTCATAATCCCTTTCCGGCGTACGCGGGTAACTGCCGAAATCTTCCCCTTCGACAAACTGGGTTGGATTAACAAAAATAGAAACGATGGTCTTGTCGGCCAGTTCCCTTGCCCGCTTGACCAGGGCCAGGTGGCCTGCATGCAGGTTGCCCATGGTTGGTACCAGGGCAATCTTCTGTTCCGACATCCGCCACGCCCTGACCTGTTCACGCAGGTCCAGTACTGTTTCAACGGTACGCATTATTCAAACTGATGCTCCGTTGCAGGAAACTTTTCCGATCGAACCTCTTGCACGTATTTTTCGATTGCTTCCAGCACGGACTGCGAGGTTGCAAGATAGTCTCTGGAGAACTTCAGTCGCCTGCGGGTGATACCCAGCACATCGTAGAGCACCAGCACCTGCCCGTCACAATTGCGGCCGGCGCCGATACCAATAACGGGTATGGTCAACTCACCTGTGATTTGTTCGGCGAGCGTGTGGGGAATACACTCGAGCACCAGCATTTCTGCACCCGCTTCCTGCAACAACCTGGCATCGGCCAGGATTATCTCGGCATCTTTTTTTTCCCGGCCCTGGACGCGGTAGCCGCCCAGTTCACGGACGGACTGCGGTGTCAGTCCCAGATGCCCGCATACGGGAATATCCCGCTCCCGCAAATATTGAACTATTCCGGCAATCGGCCCGCCGCCTTCGAGCTTGACGACTTCTGCGCCACCCTCATTGACGAGCCGTTCGGCATTCTCCAGTGCCTGGTCCCGGGTGGTGTAACTTTTGTAGGGCATGTCACTCACTATCAGCGGAAACTTGCAGCCGTCGCTGACCAGGCGTGTGTGATATACCATGTCTGTCATACTTACCCCGAGCGTATCGTCACGGCCATGCAACACCATGCCGAGTGAATCGCCTACAAGTATCACATCGACACCCGCCTGCTCGAGTATCGTCGCGAAGGCAGCGTCGTAGGCCGTCAGTGACACGATCTTCTCGCCCTTTTGTTTCATTGCCGCGAGTGTTGCCAGTGTAATTTGTCGGCTCATAACTGTTTCGGATTGAAATAATGCCGGCCGGGTGGCAATCGATGAATATAATCCAGCAGCAACTGATAGTTTTCCTCGCCATTGACCAGATCGAAATCCGTGGTATTGACGATCAATAATGGTGATGCATTGTAATGATAGAAAAAATCCACATAGGCATCCGAGATTTTTTTGAGGTAGGTCTCGTCAATTCCCTTCTCATAGGGAATTCCGCGTTCCAGTATTCGTCCCAGCAACACTTCCGGCTGTGCCTGCAGGTAGATCACCAGGTCGGGTACCGGAGACTGGACGGTTATCCGGTTATAGACTTCGTTATACAGCTCGAACTCGTCATCGTTCAGTGTGGCCCGGGCGAACAGCCTGTCCTTGTCCAGCAGGAAATCGGCAATGTGTACCGGCCTGAAAAGGTCGGTCTGCAGCAGGGACTCGATCTGCTTGACCCGTTGAAACAGGAAATGCAGCTGGACCGGCAGTGCCGATAACCGGGGGTTTTCATAAAATGCCTGGAGAAAAGGATTATCCCCCGCCTCTTCCAGTATCAAATCGGTATTAAAAGTATCGGCGAGACGCTTTGCGAGCGAAGTCTTGCCCACGCCGATTGGCCCCTCGACAACAATATAGTCGGGAAACACTTTTTTCATCAGTCAGTGATCTTTTGCAAGTCAGTGGTATCGACCCTGGAAAGCAGCTCAGCAACCGGACCTTTGCCCGGGATTGTCAATTGTGGCGCAACATCGGACAAGGGTAACAAAACAAATCCCCGCTTGTGCATCTCGGGATGCGGGACTTTCAGATCATCGCTTACAATATGTTGGTCCCCGTACAACAGGATATCGAGATCCAGCGTTCTTGGTCCCCAGCGCTGCCCGTCACGATCACGATCCTGGCTGTTCTCAATCGCCTGCAGTTCGCCCAACAGTTCGTGCGCACCCAGGGATGTATCCAGTGCAGCAACTGCATTGACAAAATCAGGCTGATCCTGCGGGCCGACCGGCTTGCTGCGGTAGAAAGAGGAGACACTGGTTACGCTGGTATCCGGTATCCCGCGTAACGATTCCACAGCGAATATCAATCGCTCCCTGGGTCCATCCAGATTGCTGCCGAGGCCGATATACACACGCATGGAAGTGCCTAGAACCTATCTTAAAATTCCCCGCGAGCCGCGTTGCTGCACCAACCGCTCCCGGTCAAGGCGCGAGGCGCGGGTGATAGCCGTAGCTATCGCCAAGCCGATTAACGCAGAGCGGGGGTAGTTGGCGCGCAACCCGGAGGGACAGGGCGTTTGCAGCACATCGCCGCGTCGCTTGTCGCTCATTGGGAACAAACCAATCGCGTTCCTCGCTCCTTGCCCGGCACTGCAACCGCCGCCGTCGCGGCCGTGCGGAATTTTTAGATAGGTTCTAGTGATGTTTCCTCCGCCGTGGACGCGGGCGTTTACGAATAACCTTGTGTGGCTTTGAAGAGGCGACAACGTCCTCATTGTCCCGCATAAACGCCGTCCACCATTCCACCAGTTCGTCCACGTCATCACCGGCATCCCGGCGCAACAGCAGGAAATCATAGGCGGCCCGGTAACGCGGATGCGACAGAAGGCGCAAGGGTCGCTTGCCGCGCCGGTTTTTGAACCGGTGTTGCAGGCTCCAGATTTCGCGCGCAATACGGGAAAACCGCCGTGGCATGGAGATGTTGCTGACTTGCCGGGATATGACCGCGTCACAGGCGAGCAATGTGGCCTCGTGTTCGGAAACCCCGTTGCTGATGAAATCTTCGGTCTGATTGCGGAGCGGTGTCCAGAGCAATGCCGCCAGGATAAAGGCCGGTGTTACCGGTTTATTTTCCCTGATCCGGTTGTCCGTATTATCGAATACATGCACCAGCAACCGGTCGGTGAAACCCCGATCATCATTTTCCTCCAGAACATAACTTGTATCCGGGAACAGGTGTTCAAACAGCCGGTGTTGCCGGAGCAGCCGGTATGTTTCGGTTGCATGCCCGTTCATGAACAACTTGATGAATTCCTCGAACATGCGACCGGGCGGCATACCGTCCAGTAAATGATGCAGGTCGTGGATGGCAGCCAGTGCCGATTCGTCGATTCGAAATCCCAGCTTTACCGCAAACCGCACCGCCCGCAGCATTCGCACGGGGTCTTCGCGGAACCGGGCATGGGGTTCGCCGATCAGGCGTAACAGGCGATGCTCGATATCATAGAGGCCGCCGACATAATCCACCACGGTAAAGTCACGGATATCATAAAAAAGCGCATTGACCGTGAAATCCCTGCGCCACACGTCATCCTCAATACCGCCGTAGACATTATCGCGAACGATGCGACCGTCCTCGATATGGCCTTCACCTTCCGCCATGTGGTGCGGCGCCCGGAAGGTCGAAACCTCGATGATTTCGGAACCGAAACGGACATGTGCCAGCCGGAATCGCCGGCCGATAAGCCGGCAATTACGGAACAATTCCCGGATCTGCTCCGGACGGGCGTCCGTTACGACGTCGAAATCCTTCGGTTTTATTCCCAGTAAAATATCGCGAACACAGCCACCGACGAGGCAGGACTTGAAGCCGGCGTTTTTCAGCCGGTACAGGACCTTCAGGGCGTTGTCACTGATATCGGCACGGGAAATCGAATGATCCGCGCGCGAGATGATACGCGGCTTCACATTGAGCCTGGATACGGTGGCTGTGGATTGTGTTTCAGTCATGATGCGGCGAAACGCACTCGGGCATATATAAAAGGTTTAAAGGCGGGATGATCTTGTGAACTCACTTTGCGCCCGTATAGTAACACCAAATCGCGTTAATTTATCCAATTCCCCGTAAACCGGGACAACGGACTGCATGGCGAGGGTGCGCTCTTCTGGCCTGGTAACTCAGTATGACAAATATATGGAATCCAGGTTCTGAAATGTAGGTCCCTTCCTAACAGCAACCTTCGTCAACCACGCGGCGGAGCCCTTGGGACGAGAACCCTAACTGCTTTATACTCCCCACGTAAATTATTTGCTCCCTTCGTCTAGTGGCCCAGGACGTCGCCCTCTCACGGCGAAAACAGGGGTTCGAGTCCCCTAGGGAGTACCATACCTGTACAATTGATTAGAGAATCATATTATGATTAGCTGAGATGAGCTTATCGGTAAAATTTTTCGAGGAGTTGGCTGAATCGATTTACCAAGATAATCAAGGATTAAGGAGATAAACAAAATGAAAGCATTTAATCTTGAATCAGTCCTGTTTTTACTTGCCACACTGGTACTCGCATCTACCCCGTTCAGCGTGGTACACGCCGACAACGGGAAGGGAAAAATCGGTATTGTCACCTGTGACTATGTCCCGGGGTCAAAAGTCAATCTGCTTATCCACTCCACTGCAGCCTTTGACTGTGTTTTCGAACACGGTGGCGAAAAAGACTACTATGACGGTGAAGCGGGCATTGCACTCGGACTCGATTTGCAGTGGACTGATCAATCCACCATGGCCTACACCGTGATGGCATCGACGGGCAAGGACAGGGACTGGTCGGAGGCGCTTACCGGCACCTATACCGGTGGCAAGGCTTCTGCCGCTTTTGGTGCAGGCGTGGGCGCGGCCGTGCTGATTGGCGGCGGCAATGACAGTATCGGCCTGGTACCGCTGGCACTCGAAGGCGGAACCGGTCTTGGCGCTACTGCCGGCCTCGGATACCTGTCGTTAAAAGCCAGGTAAACCCGAGCAGGAAAAACAAAAGCCAGACACTGCCTTCCACTCCCTGGCGGGTCTGTTGCTGATTGATCACAAAAGCCACGCCTCCGGTGCAGATCGGCAGGCGTGGTTTTTAATGCTTAACATGCAAATCAGAAGCCGGTTATACATTCCAGTTAATGCTCAAACCTTCATTCGCCCGACATTATCCATATATATTTTCAAGTTTATGCTGTAAATATAATTTCTCATTTCTACAAACCCTGCATACCAGGTTTGAAATTTCCGGTTTGTTTAGCAAAAAATCAATCCTGATACATTGAAAACAGCTGACAACGAATCACCCCGGGCAA
>DATIPP010000127.1:0-9723 GCA_035471825.1 Gammaproteobacteria bacterium | reverse complement strand
GTTCGCCGCCGGAAAGATCCCCGACGCGTTTCTGCTGGTCCGTTCCCTTGAAGTTGAACCGTCCCAGGTAAGCACGGGAATTGATCGTGTAATTGCCGATCGTGAGATTATCGAGGCCTCCTGAAACCGCTTCCCAGGCGGTCTTGTTATCGTCCAGGTCGGCGCGGCTCTGCTCGACGAAGGCCAGGTGGACACTGTCGCCGATTTTAATGTCGCCATCATCGGCATTTTGATCACCGTTGATCATGCGCAGCAGGGTGGATTTGCCGGCGCCGTTACCACCGATGATGCCGACCACGGCGCCTTTGGGGATCATGAAGCTCAGGTCCTGGAACAACACCCGGTCGCCGAATGACTTGCTCACCTTGTTGAACTCGATCACCTGGTCACCGAGTCGTTCACCGGGCGGGATATAAATTTCATTCGTCTCGCTGCGTTTCTGGAATTCCTGCGAGTTGAGTTCCTCGAATCGCGCCAGCCGTGCCTTGCTCTTGGCATGACGGCCCTTCGGATTGCTGCGCACCCATTCCAGTTCGTGCTTGATGGCTTTCTTGCGGGCGCTGTCCTCGCGTTCTTCCTGTTCCAGGCGTTTCTCCTTGGCATCCAGCCAGTCGGAGTAATTGCCTTCGAAGGGAATGCCTTCGCCGCGGTCGAGTTCCAGTATCCAGCCGGCGACATTGTCGAGGAAATACCGGTCGTGGGTCACCGCCACCACCGTGCCCTTGAAGTCCGCGAGGTAACGTTCCAGCCAGAACACGGACTCGGCGTCCAGGTGGTTGGTGGGTTCGTCCAGTAACAGCATGTCAGGCCGGGACAGCAACAATCGGCAAAGGGCCACGCGCCGGCGCTCACCGCCGGACAGGCGATCGATGGATGCATCCCACGGCGGCAAACGCAGTGCGTCGGCGGCCCGTTCCAGCAGGTTTTCCAGGTTGTCCATGTCCCAGGCCTGGACGATCTTTTCGAGTTTCTCCTGCTTTTTGGCCAGGGCATCGAAGTCCGCGTCCTCGTCGGCGTAGGCGGCATATACCTTCTCCAGTTCTTCCTGCGCGTCCAATGCCTCGCGCATACCGTCTTCAACGTTGCCGCGCACGTCTTTTTCCGGGTCGAGTTCCGGTTCCTGTGGCAGGTAACCGACCTTGATGCCGGGCATGGGCCTCGCCTCGCCGATGATGTCGGTATCAATGCCGGCCATGATCCGGAGCAATGTGGATTTACCGGCACCGTTCAGGCCAAGGACGCCGATCTTTGCACCGGGAAAAAAGGAAAGGTAGATATCTTTGAGGATGTAACGCTTGGGGGGCACGATCTTGCCGACCCCGTTCATGGTATATACGTATTGCGCCATAGGGAGTTTTACACGTGTTATGAAAAGTCAGGACAACTGAAAGCCGACAGTCTACAGCAGATAGTTCATTATCAACAAAAAACGGTTGTCCCGCCGGACAACCGTTTTTCAGTGAATAATTAAAACAATTTCAGCTATCAATAAAATACCAGCTGACGCACCACCTCGGTGTGGGCGAGGACTTCGTTTATCTCTGCCCTGATATTCTCGCGTGTTTCTGTCGTCAGTGCCGGATCGTCACGGGTCAGGACGATTACCGTAGCGGGATGCACGAACAGGTCCTTGGTGTGGTAGCACTCGGCCGGTGCCTTCGGCAGGGCACCGTCCTGGTGGTAATCGTGTTCCAGCGTTTCATGGCTGATTCTTTGCAGTTGATCCTTTAACGTCACGGTCATGGCCAGGTATTTGTCACATTGCGGCAGTCGAAACCGGGCACTGTCGATAACTTCTTCGGACAGGGACAACAGTTTCTCGGCATCCAGTTTAATGTTGTCGCCGGAGATATCCTTGCTGTCGAGGCGATCGACCAGTTTCCCGGCCTCGATCTCGTAATTGGCGAGCAGGACGGCTGCAAGCTGCAGGCGCTCGCGATCGGCCGCGCTGTCCACGCTGGTGCGTTCGATATTTTCAAGATTCGTTTCGGAAGCTTTTTTGCTGGCAAAACCCCCTTGGGAAACGAGACACGACAACAAAATAAATAGATTTATCAATAACCTGGTCTTGCTCATTAAACCGGTTTCTCCATTAGATTAGGGAAGAATTAAATGATAACAATTCTCATTTAGGTTGGAAAGGAATTTTGCTCGTTCAGTTGGAATTGTTTGCCGGTGTAATGAAATGACATATTGTTAGTGTTTGTAAAACAGGATGGGGAAATACCATGTGGCACAGATTGTACTGGTTGTTTGCCTGTATCGGCCTGATGACGGTGTCGGCCAGTTTCATTGCCGGTTTCCGTTATGATCCTTCCGCTCCGGTTGGCAATTATCTTTTCAACACGTTGCTGTACCTGGCTTTCATCACGATACACATGATCATGACCCTGCCGGCCTTCAAACGCGCCGTGTATGGTTCTTCTTCGGGCACACCGCTGGAACGCCGGATCTATATTACGGTTTCCATCATCACCTGGGTCGGCGTCTACTGGCTGCACAAACCTTTGCCGGGATTCGGGTTTGTTTCACCGGAGTGGTTGCAGTTTTTCGGCTTATGCGTGGTGTTGTTATGCATGTTCGCTTTTTTCGAGTACGCCAACTTTGACATGATGGAAGGGTTTATCGGTATGCCGGGCACGGACATGAGTCATTCCACCGATTCCGTCGCACCGCTGTTGCAGGAAGGTTCCTATGCCTCCGTCAGGCATCCCATGTACCGTGCGTTGACGTTATTGACTTTTTCCTCGCTGATGATTCACTCGCATGCAGGACAATTATTTTTCGCCGCCATTGTGTCTCTGAGCTTTATCCTCTTCATTCCCTTTGAAGAAAAGATGTTGTTACGTGCGAGGGGAGAGGAATATGAAATCTACATGTCAAAAACAACCTGGCGGCTTTTCAGAAACATCTGGTAATTTGCTCAGGAAAATTCTTATCTTGCCGGTGTAAGAGACTGAAACAGGGTGGGCTGACAACCACGGAATCTGCACTATACTTAAAGACAAGCGTGGTCTCCCCACCACCAAATATGTCACTATCCGTGACACAAGACCCCCGCCGGAATTTTGCGGGGGTTTTTTTGGCCCGAATCCCCGTCATCCTGTATTCACCGATCAAGTCGACAAACATTTATGAGCAAAACCCGCGGTGACGAGCACAACCCGGGATCAGGGTTCACACTGCGGGCTGATATTTTTTGACTGTGCCTTTTTGTAAATCTGCATGGCCGCAGGCATCATGTTATTCAGGTCATTGATACGTGTGGCATGCGATGGATGTGTCGACAGGAATTCAGGCGGTTGCTTGCCGCCGGCCCGGGCCATGTTTTGCCAGAGTTGTATGCTGGCCCGGGGATCAAAACCGGCGCTGGCCATGTATCGCAAACCCAGTATATCCGCCTCGCTTTCCTGGCTGCGCCCGTAAGGCAGCAATATACCGACCTGTGCGCCGAGTCCCAGCAGGCCGAACAATTGCGAGCGATTGCCGCTGCTGCTTCCCGCCAGTATTTCCGCAAGTTGCAGCCCGGACTGGGTGGCATAATTGGCCGAGACACGCGCGTTGGCATGATCGGCAATCACGTGACCGATTTCATGCCCGATCACCGCAGCGAGTTGGTCCCGGGTTTCGGCGACTTTCAGGAGACCGGTATATACGCCGATTTTACCGCCGGGCAATGCAAAGGCATTGATGGCATCGTCCTGAAACAATTTGACTTCCCATTTGGTCCTGGAGGGGACAACGCGGATAATGGCGTTTGCAACACAATTCACATACGCTGTTGCCCTCCTGTCCCTGGAGACAGGCGTGTTATTCTTGATTTCATCAAAGGCGGTGACGCCCATGGTCACCATCTGGCTGTCAGGAAACAGTTTCAGTTGCTTGCGGCCTGTTGGTGACGTTGCACATTGTGTCAATAAACAGCCCAGACTGAACCACAGGATACAAAGCAGGGTCCGGCGTGTTATAGAAGGCATTTCGTTAAATCTCCGGCAAAACTAATGAACAAAAATCTAGCATATCGTATATTTGCATGACAGGGGCTGACAGTGCCCGAACAAACATCGAAAAACATCACCGCAGACGAAACCGTAGATCTTGATCCTGCGGAATACGGATCGATTATTTTTTTCACCGGCGCGGGTATGTCCGCCGAATGCGGCGTACCGACTTACCGTGGTGCCGGTGGAATCTGGGAGTCCTACAACTGGGAGGAAGTCGCCTGCCAACGCGCCTTCGAACAGGATCCCGAAAAGGTTCTTGATTTCCACGAGTTGCGACGGGCAGGATTGTTTAACTGCCGGCCGCATGCTGGTCACGAGATAATTGCCCGTTTACAACGACAACATTCCGATACCCGCATCGTGACCCAGAACATTGATGGCATGCACCAGCGTGCCGGCACCATCGATGTGCTTGAACTGCATGGCAACATCTGGCGCCTCCGGTGCAAGGATCACGGCACCTTCGAGGACTACGGTAAATCATACACTCGCCGACACTGCCCACAATGCGGCAAGTGGTTACGGCCGGATATAACCTGGTTCGAGGACATGCTGGACCCCGCGGTGCTTGCCGAGATGGGATCATTGATGAAAAACGTCAATTTGTTTATCGCCGTCGGCACGTCGGGACTGGTTTACCCGGCCGCCATCTTCCCGCAACTGGCCCAGCAAGTCGGTGCCAGGACAGTTTGCATCAATACCGAGGAGCCTGACGATGCATCGTTTTATGATGACATCATTATGGGCAGGGCGAGCGAGATCCTTACCCGACTCTTTAACACCCGATGAAATAAGTAACCATATATAACTGTTTATCCATATCAGTTTTGTCGCGTTAAACGAATCAACTTGCCGTTGTTTTCATCGGTCAGCAGGTAGAGTGCATCGTCGGGTCCCTGGCGGACATCGCGGATTCGTCCCAGTGCGCCGTTTATCATTCTTTCTTCGTGAACCACCATGTTTTCCGCTAGTTCAAGGCGCACCAGTTGACCGAATTTCAGCGATCCGACAAACAGATCTCCTTTCCACTCCGGGAATTCATCACCGGTGTAAAATACCATGCCGGAAGGGGCGATTGACGGCACCCAGTAGTGTACAGGTTGTGCCATGCCTTCTTTCTCCGTGCCTTCACCGATTTTTGTGCCGGTGGTGTAGTTCACGCCATAGGTAATCACAGGCCAGCCGTAATTAACGCCGGCGCGCATGACGTTGACCTCGTCTCCGCCCTGCGGGCCGTGTTCGTGGGTCCAGATCAATTCCGTGGAGGGTTGCAATGCGATGCCCTGCATGTTGCGGTTGCCAAGGGTGTAGTTTTCCGGTTTGGCGCCGGGAAAGTCACTGAAAGGGTTATCTTCCGGGACTGAACCGTCATCGTTGACACGGATGAGGGAACCGGGGTGTTGATCGGGTTTCTGGGCCCGTTCACGTTCACCGCGGTCACCCAGTGTTATGTACAGTTTGCCGTCCGTTCCGAACAGCAGGCGGGAACCAAAGTGCCTGCCGCCGTCCGCTTTCGGCAGGGCCACGAATATTGTTACGACATCTTTTAACTGCATTCCTTCCAGGCGGCCGCGAACCACTTCCGTGCCAAGCCCGCCTTCACCCGCAGCTGCAAAAGACAGGTAGATGAGTTTGTTATTGGCGTAATCCGGGTGCAATGCCACGTCCAGCAGCCCGCCCTGGCCGACCGCGCTGACTTCCGGCACGCCTCTGATGCTATCGGGATGGAGTTTGCCGTCCTGTACCAGCCGCAGGCGTCCCGGGCGTTCTGTGACGAGAATATTTCCGTCCGGGAGGAATACCATGCCCCAGGGATGGACAAGCCCTTCCACGACAGTCTCGACCGCGAGGGTATAACCAGAGGATTTAATTGTAGCGGGAGTATTATCCGCCTGGCAGGCGGATGTCATGGTGAGTGACAGAAACAACAACAATACGCGCGAGAAGGTCCTGGTAGTCATGGATAATGCCTCTGTTTTTTATACGGCGATAAACTGTTAATGCGTTCATTAATTTGTCAGAAGGATAGAATATTAGTTCATCGATATTAAACCGGATGCAATAGTTATACTGAGCGTGTTCCAGACACTTTCACCAGGCGTGTTTTCAGTGAGATCGATGAAATCGATAATTGCAGCATTTGCTGTTGATGCGACAAGGAACAGGCCGGTTGCAAGGAGCGTATGTTTCATTTTGTTCAAGTTGTTTACCCTGTTTCACTAAAACCAGATAACATCTTTTGGTTATTTATAGCATTTGCTGTGCCAACTCCTGTCCTGGCATATGGATACTTTGTTTAAGGAAAACAATAGGATAAGCTGAAAAATACATGACGGATGGCCGGCTGCAAAATCTAACAGTGTAAAAAATCCTGACAGTTTTTTTGCTACCTGGCCCGGTGATGGCATACCCGATTTTAAAAAGTCTTTAAAAATAAATGGCTTGCATGATAATCCCGACCACTTGTCGGTATATTCCCGGTGTAAGATTTACTGACAGTCATAACCCCGTGAAATATAACGGTTATACGCAGTCGTCCCGGTGTTTTGCCAGTTTCCCCGGCGGGGAGGGCTGTCCATGAAGGAAACTCGTAAGCAGGACAGGAATCCGGACAGGAAATATTCCGCCCCCGGTTACGTGCCGAACCTGAACCAGGGGCTGGCCTATCTATTGAAAGTCCCCGCCCATGTGCGCCGAATGACGCATCCGGTAACGCGGTTGCGTCACTTCATCCAGTTCCGCCTGGAAAGATTGATCCTGCGCGGTGCCGTTGCACGGCTGCTGGTTATCGTCTTGGCACTCGCAGTCGTTTCACTCGCCGGCGGCCTGACGGCTTTTTACCTGACGGGGGCGTTTGATGATCCTTATGCCTCGGTGTGGTGGGCGTTTTTACGCATAACCGATCCCGGTTACCTCGGCGATGATGAAGGCACCTGGCTTCGCGTTATCTCGGTTACGATGACGATTTGCGGGCTGGTGCTGTTAATCGGTGCCCTGATTGCGATCATGACCCAGTGGCTGAACCAGACCATCCAGCGACTGGAAAAAGGGCTGACGCCGATCGTAATGAAAAACCACGTGTTAATCCTTGGCTGGAACAACCGTACCACGTCGCTGGTGGAACAATTATTGACTAACGAAGGTCGTGTTCAGCGATTCCTCGATCAGTTCGGTGAACGGGGGCTCAAGATAGTCATTCTTGCCGAGGAGATCGGGCCGGTCCTGATCCAGGAACTCAAGGATCGCCTGGGCCCGATGTGGCGTCCACGCCAGGTGATTTTAAGAACAGGAAATCCGATGCGCCTGGAACACCTGGAACGGGTCGATTACCGGCACGCTGCCGCCGTTGTGTTGCCGGCGGCCAGGTTTGGTGAAGGCAGCGGGGACGATGAAAGTATTATCAAAACACTCATGACAGCCGGGACAACACCAACCGGTCCCCTGCCGTTTATAGTTGCCGAACTGGTGGACCCGGATCACATCCGTGCCGGTCGCAAGGCCTATCCCGGTCCCGCAGAGATAATTGCCAAGGCGGTATTGAGCGGCCGCATACTCGTTCAGACTGCACGGTATCCGGGACTCAGCCTGGTGATTGAAGACCTGTTTGACCAGGAGGGTGTACAGATCTATCTGCACCAGGCGAAGCAATTCACCGGTTTGCCACTGAAACAATTACTGGAATGTTTTGATACGGCAATCCCGATCGGTATCGTCCGGGCGGAACACGGCCTTTTTGTTCCGTTGCTGGGTAACAAAGAATGTCTCGAAGAAAACGACCTCGTCGCGGTCATCGGTTACGGTTTCGAGGACAGCAAGCCGTTGAAAAAAATCAATACGGCCCCGGATGTCACCATAAGAAAACTGCTACCGACCACGCCGGCACCAAAATCGCAAACGCTGTTGATCGTCGGCTGGAACAGCACATTGCCCTCATTGCTGGCAGAATTCGACCATTACCCGGACGAGTTTGACTCGGTGGACATCGCGTCAGAGAAACAACTGACTGAACGGGAGAGATTGTTACAGCGCAAGGGGGTGCAATTGAAAAACATCAGGATGCGGCAACTGGAATGTGATTTCACCGCCCGTTCAGAACTGGAACAACTAAAACCGCAGGACTATGACACGATCATGATCGTGGCCAATGACTGGCTCGATAGTGCTGACGAGGCCGACGCCCACAGCCTTCTCGGGTACCTGATGCTGGCAGAAATTCTTGAAGAGAAGGACAGGAAACCGAATATCATTATCGAGGCGATGGTTGAATCCAGCGTATCGCTGTTTACTTCTCCCGGCGTTGAATTACTGATCACTCCCAGACTGCAGAGCCACATGCTGGCCCAGGTCACAATGCGACGCGATCTCAATACGGTTTTCGAGCATCTTTTCGGTGCCGGCGGAGCCGAACTTGCCTTGCATCCGGCGGCCGGGATGGAAACGACGGAAACATTCCTGCAACTGCAGCGGGAACTCGCCGCCGTTGGCGAGATTGCGCTGGGTATCAGGCTGGCCCGCGGACAAATAGAACTGAACCCGAAAAAAACAGCATCCCTGTCCCTGGCGGCGGATGACCAGATTATTGTCCTGCGGATTCCGACAGGGCGGTAAGTACCTCGTACCCGCCAGGTGCCGCCTTCGTGTGAAATTGAGCCTGCACAATCCGCGAAATTAGAAGAAATTAACAGATTTTCATGTCATTTAAAAACAAATAAGAGCTGTTATCAACAATGAGTTGGTGGGGAAAACTGATCGGTGGTTACCTGGGCTTTGTCCTCGGCGGGCCACTGGGCGCGCTCCTCGGGGCGGTTCTCGGTCACGGTTTTGACAAGGGCGGTGAGGCCGTCATGCCACCAGGCGCGGCACCGGGACATCAGCAACGTGCCCAGGCGGCATTTTTTACCGCCACGTTTTCGGTCATGGGACATATTTGCAAGGCCGACGGCCGGGTGACGGAAGACGAGATTGAAATCGCGCGGCGCGTGATGGGGCAGATGGCACTGAACGAAGCACAGAAAAAAGCCGCCATTAACCTGTTTACGGAGGGAAAGAAGCCGGGTTTCCCGTTACGGGCCGTACTGGTGCAACTCAAACGAGAACTGGGCCCGGCCAAAAACATCAAGCGGATGTTCGTCGAGATCCAGTGTTCCGCTGCATATGCCGACGGCGTGATGCACCCGGAAGAAAAACGCCTTTTGTACCGGATTTGCGAGATCATCGGCTTCTCGCATTACGAACTGGACAGCATCGCGGCGGCCATAGAAGCTGAATTCCATCACCGGGCCGGCGGCAGGCCGGGCGCACCGGGCAGGATGAGCCTTGATGACGCCTACGCAATCCTCGGTGTTTCGCCCGGCGCCGGTAAGGATGAAGTCAAGCGTGCTTATCGCCGGTTGATGAACCAGCACCACCCGGACAAGTTGATCGCGAAGGGACTGCCGGAAGAAATGATCAAGGTGGCAACCGAACGCAGTCAGGAAATACGCGAAGCTTACGACCGGATCATGAAAAAGTGAACGCGGATTAAGCCGTTTCCATCAGAATTGCAGTACGACGGTAATCAGCCATGAAATTCGTCAAGTCAATGTCCGCGGTGCTTGCCTGCATCCTGCTGGTATTTGCCATCCTTGTGTCCCGGTACGAGGCCGGGACCGACCGGGCGGGTAAAACGGCGGCAGGGTTCTCCCCGCAGCTTGTCCCGGAGCAGGCTGCGTCGGTCGGT
>DATIPP010000126.1:0-12328 GCA_035471825.1 Gammaproteobacteria bacterium | reverse complement strand
ATCACACCGATGACGCTGTAAAATACCATGTCGGCGACCTGGTCTTTCGTCCAGCCGGGATGGCGGACGGCACGACGGTTTAATAACCACCAACCGACAAGGATACCGATAACATAACTGATCCCGTACCAACGGATCTTCAAAGGGCCGAGTTCGATGGCTACCGGATCAATGTCGGGGTAATTCAGCATTAGCGATACAGTTTAACATTATCGCAGGTATCCGGGATAAACCAGTTACAAGTCACAAGCCATAAGCTATAAGGTCTGAATTCACCTCCATCCCAACCCTTGCAGCGTTCCACTATCCGTGCGGGACTGGCAAACCGGGATTGTTCTTCCCTGAACAACCCGTTCGCCGGATAAAAGTTCCACTGGAGCTTTTATTATTCCGGCTCATCCCCTCCAGGGGAACGGGGATTTTCCTCCCACTTGAGGGGGAGGATTAAGTCGGGGATGATTTAAACATTGACATTAAAACTTGTAACTTGTGCCTTATAGCTTGTTACTGGTTTTTCCAGATACTAAATACTAGATACTATGTGTGATTGCGTTATAGTGATGGTAGTCATTCAAATTCCCGTCGTTATGTATGACTGAGAAAACCTTCGAAAACGCGCTCATTAACGAAACTTCACCGTACCTGCTGCAACACGCACACAACCCGGTGGAATGGTATCCCTGGTGCGACGAAGCGCTGGAGCGCGCCCGTCGGGAAGACAAACCGATACTGCTGTCGATTGGTTATTCCGCCTGCCACTGGTGTCACGTTATGGCGCATGAATCATTCGAGGATGAGGAAACGGCGGCGATCATGAACGAGCATTTTATCAACATAAAGATCGATCGCGAGGAACGGCCGGACCTTGACAAGATCTATCAGATTGCCCAGCAACTCCTCACGCAACGCAACGGCGGCTGGCCGCTGACAATGTTCCTGACGCCGGAAGACCACATACCGTTTTTCGGCGGCACCTATTTCCCGCCGGATTCACGTTTCGGCCTGCCCGGCTTCAAGGAACTGTTACAGCGGGTGTACCAGTTTTACCACGACGAGCGCGAAAGCATCGACAAGCAAAATCGTTCCATGCAGGAGGCACTGGAGAACATCAGTCGAACGCCACCCGCCGACGACAGTGCGACGCTTGACTCGGAACCGTTGACAATCGCCGTCCACCAGCTGGAGATGAATTTCGACCGTAAACATGGCGGCTTCAGCGACGCGCCCAAGTTTCCACATCCGACCAGCATCGATCGTCTCCTGCGCCATTACATGCAGACACGAAACGAGAAAGCGCTGTCGATGGCGACGTTTACCCTGGAAAGAATGGCACTTTCCGGCGTGTATGATCAACTCGGCGGTGGTTTCTACCGTTATTCCGTGGATGCGCAGTGGATGATCCCGCATTTCGAGAAAATGCTGTACGACAACGGGCCGTTGCTGGAACTCGTGTGCCGGGCCTGGCAGATCACGGACAACCCGCTGTTTCGCAAAACCTCACTGGAAACGGCCGACTGGGTGATCCGTGACATGCAGTCATCCGAAGGCGGTTATTACTCCACGCTCGATGCTGACTCGGAAGGTGAAGAAGGCAGGTTCTACACCTGGACGCGAGAGGAAGTGCAGTCCCTGTTAACGGAACAGGAATACAGGCTGTTTGCCGATCATTTCGGGCTGTCGGAGGGACCGAACTTCGAGGGCAAATGGCACCTGCGGATAACCATGGATCTCGATGAAGTTGCAAAAGAATATTCACTCGACATACAGGAAGCCGAGCAAACCCTGCAATCGGCCCGGGAGAAACTGCTCGCGACACGTAACCAGCGGGTCTGGCCCGGCCGCGATGAAAAGATCCTGACCTCGTGGAACGCGTTGATGATCAAGGGCATGGCCGTTGCGGCACAGACCTTCAACAAGGATTCCTGCACCGATTCTGCCGCGAGCGCCCTTACATTTATCCATGACACGCTCTGGCAAAACAATTATCTTCGGGCAACTTACAAGGACGGCCGGGCAAGACTGAACGCCTACCTGGATGATTACGCGATTACCATCGACGCCATCCTGGCATTGTTACAGGTCCGCTGGGACAGGCAATGGCTTGACTTCGCCGTGCAACTGGCCGAGGCCTTGCTGGATCGCTTCGAGGACAGGGAAAACGGTGGTTTTTTCTTCACCTCCCACGACCATGAAAAACTCATCCAGCGTAACAAGCCGTTGATGGATGACGCCCTGCCGGCCGGCAACGGTGTCGCGGCCTCGGTACTGGGACGACTGGGACATATCCTGGGTGAGAAGCGTTATCTCAATGCGAGTGAACGCACACTGAGGGCCGCCTGGAACTCCATACAGCGATATCCAGCCGCCCATAATGCCCTGCTGCAGGCACTGGAGGAATACCTGCAACCGCCCATGACGGTGATCATCCGTGGTGAAGGCGCCGCATTACAAAAATGGTGCCGGACGGCCAGGGAAACGGGCAATCCTTTCAAAACCGTGCTCGGTATACCGGCAAAAACACCTGATTTACCGGGGCTTTTGGCAGAACGTTCCCCGAAAGGCGATACCGTCGCCTACATCTGCCAGGGACACCAGTGTCTTGCGCCTGTAACACAACTTGATCAGCTGGCTGAAACCTTGAATGATCAATGATCCGGGTGCCATAATGTGCTGCAATGCACCAAACGATATCCTGTATAGTGCGGAATCTTTTATAACAGGAGCGGTACCGCGGTAGCAGTAAACGGCGAATAACAACAAAAAATCAATGAGTAATGACACTTCATTGTGTGTTCCCGGGAAAGCTTCAAAAATTTTCAGCCTAACAAACGGAAAACCTTGAGGTAATTTTTATGACGACAAGTAATAAAAAACTGCAGGCATGGGTTGATGAAATGGCGGCCCTGTGCCAACCGGACGAGGTCGTCTGGTGCGATGGATCAGAGGAAGAATACGACCGGATGTGGGACATCCTGGTCAAGGCAGGTACCGCCAAGAAGCTCGACGAGAGCAAACGACCCAACAGTTATTATTGCCGGTCCGTCCCGGCAGACGTAGCCCGCGTCGAAGACCGCACTTTCATTTGCTCGGAAAAAGAGGAAGACGCCGGGCCAACTAACAACTGGACGGACCCGAAGGAAATGCGCGAGACCCTGAACGGCCTGTTTACCGGCTGCATGAAGGGCCGTACCATGTATGTCATTCCTTTCAGCATGGGTCCGATCGGTTCCCCCATCGCCCATATCGGCGTGGAACTGTCTGATTCCCCTTACGTTGTCACCAACATGCACATCATGACCCGGGTCGGCAGCAAGGTACTGGAAGCGCTCGGTGACAACGGCGAATTCGTGCCCTGTGTCCATTCTGTCGGCGCTCCGCTGGAAGAAGGACAGGAAGATGTCGCCTGGCCCTGTAACGAAACCAAGTACATCGTGCATTTTCCGGAAACCCGCGAGATCTGGTCTTACGGTTCCGGCTACGGCGGCAACGCGCTTTTGGGCAAGAAATGCTTTGCCCTGCGTATCGCATCGGTGATGGGCCGCGACGAAGGCTGGCTGGCCGAGCACATGCTAATCCTGAAACTGACCAGCCCGGAAGGCAAGGTACGTTATGTTGCCGGTGCTTTCCCCAGCGCCTGTGGCAAAACCAACCTCGCGATGCTCAACCCGACCATTCCCGGCTGGAAAGTGGAATGCATCGGTGATGATATTTGCTGGATGAAGTTTGATGACGAAGGGAATCTCAGGGCTATTAACCCGGAAGCCGGGTTTTTCGGCGTTGCCCCCGGCACCAGTATGGAATCCAACCCCAATGCCATGTATACGCTGGAGAAAAACTCCATCTTCACCAACGTGGCGGAAACGGATGACGGCGATGTCTGGTGGGAAGGCATGACCAAGGAACCACCGGAACACCTGGTGGACTGGAAAGGCAACGACTGGACACCGGATTCCGATACACCGGCGGCACACCCGAATGCGCGTTTCACCTGTCCGGCTTCACAATGCCCGGTTATCGCGCCGGAATGGGAAGATCCCAAGGGCGTACCCATCAGCGCCATCATGTTCGGTGCCCGCCGCGCCAGCGTTGTACCATTGGTCAACGAGGGCCGTGACTGGGTGCATGGCACTTTCCTCGGCACCATCGTTGCCAGCGAGATGACTGCGGCCGCCTTCGGCAAGATCGGCCAATTGCGCCGCGACCCCATGGCCATGCTGCCGTTCTGCGGCTATAACATGGCGGATTACTGGGGCCACTGGCTGAAAATGGGCAAAAAGTCCGGTGCTAAATTACCCAGGATCTATTACGTCAACTGGTTCCGCAAGAACGATGACGGCAAGTTCATGTGGCCCGGGTTCGGCGAGAACAGCCGCGTGCTGAAATGGATTTTCGAACGGTGCGAGGGCACCGGCGAGGCCGTCGAAACCCCGATCGGCAACCTGCCGACCATTGATGCCATCGACTTTAGTGACCTGGACGTCGACGACAATGAGAAAGCGACGCTGTTGCGCGTTGACATCGATGGCTGGCTGCAGGAGATCCCGTTGATCCGGGAATACTACGAGTCGTTCGGCAGCCACCTGCCAGCAGACCTGGAGGAGCAAATTGACAAAATGGAAAAAGAACTGAAGAAGGAAAAACAGGCAGCTGCATAACAAGTGTTCATGGTTTGATGTTTAACGTTTTACGTTAATTAGAAAGCCAAAAACAATAAACCTGAAGCCCGTCTGAGTTATACTCAAGCGGGCTTTTTTTATCCCTTAAAACAGAAAAAGGAAAACGGGAGAGAGTGCATCATGATCGAAATGACTCTGGATTTGGCGGAGAAAATCGCGCAGGCGGCCCATGAAAAGTCAAAAGAGTTCAACCGGCCGATGAGTGTCTCGATCGTCGACGAATCGGGCCGGCTGGTGTATTACTCGCGCGCGGACGGCGCCGGTTTTTTCACTTTTGATACCTCGAGGGCGAAGGCCATGGCGGCGGCATCTTTCAAACGCTCCACGATGGAGATCACTGAAAACAAGGACCAGAATCCCCTGCTCTGGTATTCACTGCCCAGCGTTGTCCCGGCCCAGGCCCTGCCGAGCCCCGGCGGTTTGCCCCTGAAAAAAGACGGACGCGTAATTGGCGCCATCGGCCTTGGCGGTGGTGCCCCGGACGAAGATCATGAATGTGCCCTGGCGGGAGCGGCAGTATTAGGTACTGAACACTAGTTAATAAGTTTAAATATTTTATAGATCAACGTTAAACCTGAAACGTAAAGCGTGAAACGTCTTTATACTGATTAAAATACTCAGACCTCAGTCCTCAGAACTATTTAATATATATACACAGTTGTTACACTCGCAAGGACACACCAGAGTACGACCAGGAGCGGAGACAGCTTCCAAGCAACAAGCATAACGAACCCGACCAGTGCAACAACGATATCGATCGGTGTGCGTACGGCACTGGTCCAGACAGGATCATAAAGCGCCGCCGCCAGGAGACCCACGACAGCGGCATTCACACCTGCAACGGCACGCGCAGCGACAGGCCCGCTGGCAATCGCATGCCAGAGTGGAAGAACCCCGCTTAGCAACAGGAATCCCGGCAAAAATATTGCTGTAACAGCAACACCCGCACCCGTGAACATGCCTATACCTTCCGGCAGACGCGCGCCTAGAAAAGCGGCGAATGTAAACATCGGGCCAGGTACTGCCTGCGCGGCACCATAACCGGCAAGAAACTCATCCTGGGAAATCCAGCCCGGTTTTACCACCGTCTCTTCAAGCAACGGTAAAACCACGTGGCCACCACCGAAAACCAGTGCTCCCGCACGGTAAAACGCCTCCGCGATGGCAACGAGACTGTTACCGTCCCGGGCAAAAAAAGGTAACCCCGCAAGGAACAGGGCAAAAACCAGGAGAAGGAATCCGCCGACCTTCGGACTAATGCCCGTTTCCAGGGTACTTTGCGTAACGGGTTTCACATTATGGCAGACAGCGAACCCGGCGACTGCACCGGCCAGGACAGCAAGTAATTGAATCCAGGCGTGATCGGTAAACAGAATCACTATGGCTGCTATGGAAGCAATTGCCAGCCGCGTGGTATCGGGACACAGTTGCCGGCCCATTCCCAGTACCGCGTGTGCGACCACGGCCAGCGCAACGAGCTTTAACCCGTGGATCGCGGCACTGCCGGCAACACCGGTAATATTTGGTAACAAAATGGCGAATCCGAACATCAATAATGCAGATGGCAGGGTAAAAGCAATGAAAGCCGCGATGGCACCTGCCCAGCCGGCCCTCAGGAGACCCAGGCTGAACCCCATCTGGCTGCTGGCCGGGCCGGGCAAAAACTGGCAAAGAGCAATTAATTGTGCGTACTGTTCTTCGCTGATCCAACGACGGTTTCTGACAAGTTCGTTCCTGAAGTAACCCAGGTGCGCGATCGGACCACCGAACGAAGTCAGGCCGAGCTTGAAAAAGACAATAAATACTTCCGGAAAGGAACGGGAAGAAATTTGTTTCACCTGGTTACCGGAATTTACGTTCTGTATTAAGCGGCAAGAAACAAGTAAAAAGTTATAAATTGTTTGTTGGTTTTTCGTTGTCGTCAACATACAACCGACAACGAACAATGGACAACTGACTAAAATGAGTATTCAAATTCCTTTACAAACCTGCCCCTGAATTCCTGTAGTTCGAACGTGTGATTCTGGGTGCCGTAACATTCAACCTTTATTGCACCCATCAATGCTGCAATACAGCCGGTGGTTTCCCAGTCCATCTCGTTCATCAGGCCGTATAACAGCCCCGCACGGTAGGCGTCTCCGCAACCGGTTGGGTCCTTGATCGAGACAGGTTTCACCGCGGGTATTTCATAGCGCTTTTTCTGTGTATAGATGATCGAGCCGTTACCGCCCCGTGTAATTACCAGGGCTTCCACCCTGTCAGTGATTTCGTGCGGTGACAGTCCCGTTCTTTCCTGCAACATCTGCCATTCATAATCATTCACCGTCACCCAGGTGGCCTGCGAAACGAATGTATTCAATTCATCGCCATTGAACATGGGCATGCCCTGGCCCGGATCAAAGATAAAAGGAATATCCGCCTCGCTGAACTGCGCGGCATGCTCAAGCATGCCCTCCCGTCCGTCCGGGGAGATGATGCCGATCGTCACACCTTCCGCATCCATTACCCTGTTTACATGAGCATGACTCATGGCACCGGGATGAAAGGCGGTTATCTGGTTGTCATCCAGGTCCGTGGTTATGAAGGCCTGGGCCGTGAATTCCTCATTGATAACCCTGACGTGCTCCCGCTTGATTCCGATCGAATCCATCCAGGCCGCGTAGGGATCGAAATCCTTTCCGACCGTGCCCATCGGTAGAACGTCATTGCTTAACAGGTTGAGATTGTAGGCAATATTGCCGGCGCAACCGCCGAATTCCCGCCGCATCTCCGGTACCATGAAGGAGACATTCAGTATATGCACCTTTTCCGGCAGGATGTGATTCTTGAACCGGTCCGGAAAGACCATGATGTTGTCGTAGGCAAACGATCCACAAACCAGTGCCGTCATAATTATTGGTTTCCCTGCTTGTTTCAGGTTTTGTGTTTTACATTTCAGGTTCAACGTTGAACGCTAAACATTAAACATAAAACTTTTCCCTTTCAACTTTTTACTCTTCACTCTTCCTTCTTACTATACTGTTTCCCGCTTTCGCTTTTTTCTGCCCGGCTTTTTCTTTTCCTGGTAACGCTCGAGCACCGGTTTCAGGTGAATGCCTGTATATGATTTTTTATCTTTCACCACATCCTCCGGCGTGCCCGTGGTGACAACTTCTCCGCCACCTTCTCCGCCCTCCGGTCCCAGGTCGATAATCCAGTCGGCAGTTTTGATTACGTCCAGGTTGTGTTCGATCACGATCACGGTATTTCCATGATCACGCAGACGATGCAGGACATTAAGCAGTTGTTGAATATCATGGAAATGCAGACCGGTGGTAGGTTCATCCAGGATGTACAGCGTCTTGCCGGTATCGCGCTTGGACAGTTCACGCGAAAGCTTGACCCGCTGCGCTTCACCACCGGACAGCGTGGTCGCATTCTGGCCCAGCTTGATATATGACAGCCCTACGTCCATTAGCGTCTGTAACTTGCGGGCGATGACAGGTACCGCATCGAAAAATTCCCGGGCTTCTTCCACGGTCATCTCCAGCGCTTCGTGGATGTTCTTGCCCTTGTACCGGATTTCCAGCGTCTCCCGGTTATAACGTTTGCCCTTGCACACATCACAGGCGACATACATGTCCGGCAGGAAATGCATCTCCACCTTGATCACGCCGTCACCCTGGCAGGCCTCGCATCGCCCGCCCTTGACATTGAAACTGAAACGGCCCGGCCTGTAGCCCCTGGAACGGGCCTCCGGCGTCCCCGCATATAACTCGCGGATGGGAGTAAACAGACCGGTATAGGTCGCCGGATTGGAACGTGGCGTGCGTCCGATCGGACTCTGGTCGATGTCCACCACCTTGTCTATGAGATCCAGCCCGTCGATTGCCTTGTACGGCGCCGGGTTGAGACTCGATCCGAAGATCTCGCGCGCGGTCAGTTTATACAGTGTTTCATTGATCAGGGTGGACTTGCCGGATCCGGAAACCCCGGTGACGCAGATCATGAGGCCGAGAGGAAAGTCCACCGTGATATCCTTGAGGTTATTTCCGCTTGCGCCATGTAAACGCAGGCAACGTTTCGGATTCATCGGCGTGCGCAGGGGTGGAACGGGAATGCGTTTCCGGCCGGAGAGATAATCTCCCGTGAGAGACTCCTTTGTATTGATTATATCTTGCGAAAGACCCTGGGCGACAATCGCACCTCCGTGAACACCGGCTCCCGGTCCCATGTCCACCAGGTGATCGGCGGACATGATCGCCTCCTCGTCGTGTTCCACCACGATCACGGTATTGCCGAGATCACGCAGGTGACAAAGTGTCGCCAGCAAACGCTGGTTGTCACGCTGGTGCAGGCCGATTGAAGGTTCGTCGAGAACATACATGACACCAACCAGGCCGGCGCCGATCTGGCTGGCCAGCCGTATGCGTTGCGCCTCGCCTCCGGAGAGTGTTTCCGCGCTGCGGCTTAATGTCAGGTAATCCAGACCGACGTTGACGAGAAAGCGAAGGCGCTCGTTAACCTCCTTGAGAATTTTGGCGGCGATCTCGCCACGTTGACCGGAGATCTTTATGTCAGCAAAAAAATGCCGTGCCTTGTCAACCGGCATGTCGGTAATCTCCGGCAGGTTATAACCATTGATAAAGACATGCCGTGCGCCGGTATTCAGTCGCGTACCGCCGCACGCCGGGCAGGGTTTGTGACTTTGATACTTGGCCAGTTCCTCGCGCACCATGATGGAATCGGTTTCCCGGTAACGGCGTTGCATATTGGGGATCACGCCCTCGAAGGGATGCTGTCGCTTTATCGTGCCCCGGCGTTCATTCAGGTATTCAAATTCGATCTCCTCGTCGCCGCTGCCGAAAAGAATATATTCACGGATGCTCTTCGGGAGCTTGTTGAACGGCGTATCGATATTGAACTTGTAATGCCGGGACAGTGCCTTGATCAACTGGTAGTAATAGGCGTTACGCCTGTCCCAGCCCCGGATGGCGCCACCGGGCAAGCTGAGTTCGGCATGCTGCACAACGCGGTCCGGGTCGAAAAACTGGATCATGCCGAGGCCGTCGCATTCCGGACATGCCCCCATTGGATTATTGAAAGAAAACAGGCGCGGCTCCAGTTCGTTCAGGCTGTAACCGCATTCGCTGCAGGCAAACCTTGCCGAAAAAGTGACATCCTCTGCGTCCTTTTCGTCCATGGATACAATCCGGGCGATACCGTCGGAAAGGCGAATCGCCGTTTCGAACGATTCCGTCAGGCGCAGCTTTTGATCCGGGCGTACCTTGAAACGGTCGACCACAGCCTCGATATCGTGTTTCTTGTAAAGATCCAGGGCCGGCGCCTGGTCCAGCTCCACCACCTTGCCGTTAATACGGGCACGGATGAAACCCTCGGTGCGCAATCGATCCAGCAATTGTACGTGTTCTCCCTTGCGTCCCTGCACTACCGGGGCAAGCAACATGAGGCGTTCTCCTTCCGGCCTGGCGAGAACCTGGTCGACCATCTGACTGATGGTCTGTGCCGCCAGCCGGGTATTGTGTTCCGGGCAAAACGGTTCGCCGACCCGTGCAAACAGGAGACGCAGGTAATCGTATATTTCGGTTATCGTGCCAACGGTGGACCGGGGATTATGGGAAGTCGATTTCTGCTCAATGGATATGGCCGGTGACAGGCCCTCGATGTGATCAACGTCCGGCTTTTCCATCATTGACAGGAACTGGCGCGCATACGCCGACAGGGATTCCACGTAACGGCGCTGCCCGTCGGCATAAATCGTATCGAAGGCGAGCGAGGACTTTCCCGATCCCGACATGCCGGTAATCACGATGAGCTTGTCGCGAGGGATATCCAGGTCGATATCTTTCAGATTGTGTGTGCGGGCGCCCCGTATTCTGATGGTATCCATAACTGCTTACTGGAATGAGGTATACCCGAACCCGGATTGATTGCCGTTGCAGGAGAGTGCGTGGATGAAAGCCAAATTAAAAGTCATTATCTTGCCGTGTTTTCAAACTCCAACGGATCAGCCGGACACCGGAGAAGACAAAACTGCTACTATAAGCGTTTTTGATTGACGGACGCAAAAAGATTCCCGAATGAATTCCGATGGCAAGATGACTTCGCTGGAGCTGCGAAGTAGCCTCACCCTGGCCCTGATATTTTTCCTGCGTATGACAGGACTGTTCCTGATCCTGCCGGTTTTTGTCCTGTACGCAGAAGGTCTTCCAGACGCCACGCCCACCTTGACGGGGATAGCGCTCGGTTGCTACGGCCTGACCCAGGCGGTGTTCCAGATACCGTTTGGCTGGATGTCGGACCGGGTCGGCAGGAAACCGGTCATAATAGCCGGCCTGTTGATATTTGCCGCCGGCAGTGCCATTGCCGGAATGGCGGATTCGATTACCACCGTGATCATCGGGCGCGCACTGCAGGGTTCCGGTGCCATTGCCGCGGCCGTCATGGCGCTTGCCGCAGACCTGACCCGTGATTCACAACGCACCAAGGCCATGGCGCTGATCGGCATTAGCGTCGGTGTCGCCTTCGCGCTTGCCTTTGTTGCCGGACCACTGCTGGATCCCCTGATCGGAGTGCCTGGGCTGTTCTATCTGGCAGGCATACTGGCACTGCTGGCCGTGATCGTGCTTAAAACGCTCGTCCCGGACCCTGCCGTGGAGACCCATGAAGACAAGACCGGGCCAAAAATATCACGCCTCGGACTGGTGCTGAAAAACCACATCCTCCTGATGCTGAACGTCGGTATATTCACACTGCACGCGGTGCTCATGGCGAGCTTTGTGGTAATTCCGCTCGTACTACGGGACCAGGGCGGTCTCGCGCCCGCCGAACACTGGCATGTTTACCTGCCCGTGCTGCTGCTGTCCGGCCTTATCATGCTGCCCTTCCTGTTACTGGGAGAGAGACTCCACCGGGTGAGGGAAATCCTGACTGTCGCGATCCTGCTGCTGGCGGTATCACAGTTACTTTTTTCCCTCGATATCGGTGGAGTGACCGCTCTGGCCATGGTCCTGGTTCTTTTCTTTACCACTTTCAATTACCTGGAGGCCACCTTGCCCTCGCTTGTCAGCAAGACCGTCGGGCACGGCGAAAAAGGAACGGCGCTGGGGACATTTTCCACCAGCCAGTTTCTCGGTATTTTCACCGGGGGCTTTATTGGCGGGATGCTGCACGAGCATGTGGGAATTGGTGCCGTCTTTCTGTTCGGCACCACAGTTTGCCTGCTCTTGTTCTGCCTGGCCCTTGCCTGGCCCCCGGTCGAACATTGAGGAACGAACCGGTCACAGGTTGTCCGGCAACAGTTAACCGAGTCTGGGGTTTGCCCGATGATTCAGGTAATATCAGCCTCGAAGTTTCACTGAAAATAATAAAGGTCTAAGGAGGAAACGATGGCCAGAGGTGTCAACAAAGTCATATTGCTCGGCAACCTGGGCAACGATCCGGACGTCCGCTATACAGCCAGCGGAGCCGCCGTTGCCAACGTCAGCCTGGCGACGGCCGAGAACTGGCGTGACAAGGAAACAGGGGAAAAACAGGAACGCACTGAATGGCATCGCGTTGTCTTTTTCGGCCGGCTGGCCGAAATTGTCGGTGAATATCTCCGCAAGGGTTCGCAGGTTTACGTCGAAGGCCGCATTCAGACCCGGAAGTGG
>DATIPP010000125.1:0-7267 GCA_035471825.1 Gammaproteobacteria bacterium | reverse complement strand
CATCATGAAACGAATATTCCTTTTCCTCGCAACCAATATCGCCATCCTGGTGGTCATCAGCATCGTATTCCAGCTTCTTGGATTCGAGGGAATCCTCAAGGAACAGGGTACGCAACTTGATTTCAAGGCATTGCTGGTTTTCTCTGCGTTATTCGGCATGGCGGGATCTTTCATCTCGCTACTCATCTCCAAGTGGGTGGCCAAGCGCGGTACGGGAGCGCAGGTGATCGAAAGACCATCCAACGAAACAGAGGAATGGCTGGTGACCACCATTCAAAGACAGGCCAGGACCGCGGGCATCGGCATGCCCGAAGTCGCCATTTATCCGTCACCGGACATGAATGCCTTCGCAACCGGCGCCAACCGGAATAACGCCCTGGTGGCCGTCAGCTCGGGTATCCTGGAACAGATGTCGAGGGACGAACTTGAAGCGGTACTCGGGCACGAAATCAGCCACATTGCAAACGGTGACATGATCACGCTCACTCTGATCCAGGGAGTTGTAAACACCTTTGTTATCTTCCTGTCGCGGGTAATAGGATTCATCGTTGACCGTGCTGTCTTCAAGGTGCAGCGTGGTTATGGTCCGGGTTATTTCATTACGGTCATCATTACACAGATATTACTGGGTATACTCGCCAGCATGATCGTCATGTGGTTTTCCCGCCAGCGGGAATTCCGCGCCGATGCCGGCGGTTCGAAACTGGCCGGTAAAGACAAAATGATAGCCGCCCTGCGACGTCTCATGGGTGACAAGACACCGTCACAATTGCCGAGTGAACTGTCTGCGTTTGGAATATCCGGGGGCGGCCGTTACGGGATAAAGCGCCTGTTCATGAGTCACCCACCGCTGGAAGAACGGATACAGGCTCTGGAATCAGGTCAAAATTGATTTTCATCATCAATAACGATTTATAATTCATCCGGGAAATGGATAATGCAGAAATTGTGATTATTTTTCGTCCGGGATGGCTGGCAATATAAAGGATGTCGACATATTCAGGGGATGTATATACATCAACCCCCCATGGGGTCTGTTAATGTTAGCCTCCTCATAAATATATTCAAATATTTCATCAGCGTCGCTTTCCGGAATCACAACGGTCAAAACCTCTTTTTCAGATTGTCCGCCGATACCACGATATGCCAGGGGTGTGATTGTTCCTACACCCCTAGCATTGTTGATATTCATTGACATTATGCCGTGCTCGGCTTTCAGTTTTGCGGCAACATTTACAGCATTACCCTTAGGCAAAATACAGGTTATCAGTTTATGCCTTGTTTGATTCATATAATATTATTTATCAGGTGAATGTTCCGGTGTAGCCAGTTTTTCCACAATTTCCAGCGGGATATAGGTTGCTGCCTTCTCAAGTGGCGTAACATACATTATACCCATTCCAGGAGTATCAAGTTTTCCGGCAATATACATTTTTTCAAAAATCCTATCTATCTGGTCCGAGGCAACAACAATATTAATCACCTCCTTTTCAACCTCGATCGCCAGACCAAGCAGGCCCAGGCGTTCTCTTACACCACCACCACGTGCATAATAAACCGTTGCACCCTGCGCACCGACTTCCTGTGCTGCTTTTATAATATCGTCTGCAAATCCCCGTTGAACTACGCAGGTAATTAATGCGACGTCTGTAAGCACAGTAATTTCTTTTTTGCTCATATAATAGCCGCCTCCTGCTTGGTAACAGGCTTTTCCTCTCCAAGTTCACGTTCATGCCGTCGCTTGATATTCCATTGTATATATTGACCCGTCGTTAACACGGAGATAATAGGTCCGATTGATGCCATTGAGAGTATGCCAAAACCTTCAATTGCACCAACGGCATCGCCAAACCCCAGGCCCATTGCAAGCACTAACGGCACCGTAACAGGCCCTGTGGTTACACCAGCACTGTCCCAGGCAATATTGACGAATTCTTCGGTTGATATATATGTCAGGATGACTGCTATTAAATATCCGGGAACTATAAGATATGCCAGGGGTATATCAAAAACGATTTTCAGGATACCTACAGCAATTCCGGTTCCGACACCGAATGAAACAGAATACATCAAGAGTTTTTTCCTGAAGGCACCATTGGTGAGATTCTCGACCGTCATTCCAAGTGCATTGAGTGCTGGTTCCGCAAGCGTTGCCCCGAATCCCAGCAACCATGCAAATATAAGGGCGACTATCAGTCCGACAGCATAGGAATATAATGGCGATTCACTTACTGCTTCATGCTGGGTGAATGCAGCAGGTACAAGACCACCTGACTGACCACCAAGTTTTGCCAGACCATAACTCAGCCCGACATTAAAGATGATCATGCCCAGCACACACAGTGTTATGCCATAGGTTATTGCGCCCTTATGGCGTACTTTCTCACGTAATACAAAAACCATGACAAACACCAGAAATAATACGAGTGGTACTATGGCCCGTATTCCCAGAATAATTTCCAGTCCCGGTGTCTTTTCATACCATGCCAATGTGGAAGTTGTCGTTGCCGCCATCGTGGTTGATTCAATAATTGCTTCCGGTGTGGTAGTGCTTGCTACAAAGATCGCGAGAGCTTCAACACCAATAATGGGGAAAAGGGATGCGAGCATCACAATACCGAAACCTGATAACGATGAATGTCCTTTACCTGCCGCAGCAGCAATGCCAATGCCGAGTGACAGAACCAGCGGTACAGTAACCGGTCCTGTAGTGACAGCACCGCAATCCCATGCCAAGCCAAGTGTTTTACTCAATTCCGGGCGTGTATGTATATACAGTGTGAGAAGTATCGTTGGGATAAGCGTCAGGTAGACCAGTGGCTTCAAGCTCCAGCCATACAGAAACCTGAGAGTCCCGATAACAGCAGCCAGTCCTACTCCGATCCCCACTACCAGTACCATAATGTCCGACCAGTCATTTAATAGTGAATATAGAAAAGGCGCCTGATCGACATTGACTATAGAACCTGCTGTTTTCAATGCCCCGATTGCAGGTTCGGCAAAAGTCACGCCTATTCCCAGAAGGAATGCGATTAACATGACAACCGGTAATCTTGATTTGGCAGGAAGTGTCGAACCGATTGATTCGCCGAATGGCATAAGGCCTATTTTGAGTCCTTCCATGAAAAACATCAGTCCGATGATGACAGAAATGAGACCACCGGTGATGATCCAGGAATCGGCAACATTTTGTCGCAAAATCAGGAGCTGAAATAAAACAAGATATACTGCCAATGGAACAACAGCTTTTATCTGGTCCTTCAGTCGTACGCTGACATATGGTTCCAGAATGCGATAAACATCAATGCTCCGGAGTTGTAGACGGGGGGCTGTATATGGCAGGTCGGCGCCATAATCATCCTTTGAAATCTCGGGTGTTAGTGCATTATAACTCAACTGTTTTTGTTGAATCGTGATTTCTCTTACAAATGCACCGAAGCGGATTTCTTTGGTCATACGGCGGCCTTTTTTTGTTATTTATTTATGCCATATCACATATCGGTATTTTCTGGTTAAATACTGAACATTAAACCGTGTTTATTGTTTCAAACAGAACCAGAGATACATTGATATATATCAAGAATCATACAATTGGTGGTTCTGCCGGCGATTTGCGGTCGGTATCCGGATCCATTTCCTGCTGGAAATCAGCAACGACTCCGTCCGCAGTTCCGACCTCCCGTAACCGTGCGATATGAAACAATGCCTCGCCTTCATTGACCAGCGGGATATTGGTACGGCCGACAACCATGCCTGCTGTTGTTGCAATTACCTCTTCTTCCTTTTCACCAAACGGATCGGCAACATATCCCATGATCTGGCCTTTCTCCACCACTCTGCCAAGTGGCGTCAACGTCCGCAGGATCCCGCTCTGGGGTGCCCGTACCCAGGTACTTGACTTTGCAATCAACGGCGTCGGTCTCTCCCTGCGTTTTTTCAGTCGTGGCATCATACCGAGCTCACGCATGACCGCGACTATTCCCCTGACGCCCGCCCTGATTGAAACCTCGTTGAATCGCAGGGCCTCTCCGGCTTCATACACAATGACCGATATACCCATTTTCTCCAGTGCCTCACGCATGGAACCTTCCAGTATCGGTGTATTCAGGATTATGGGAGCGGAGAATGCCCGGGCCATTCGGCTGGTCTCTTCATCATCCAGATAGGCCCGCACTTGTGGCAGGTTGTCACGGTGTACCGCCGCTGTGTGCAGATCGATACCATGTGTGGAGTTCGTGACAATTTCCTGCAGGAACACGTGCGATAACCGGGCCGCCAGCGAACCCTTGTCGGAACCGGGAAAAGACCGGTTGAGGTCACGCCGGTCCGGCAGGTAGCGGGACTGGTCGATAAAACCGTAGACATTGACAACCGGCACGGCAATCAAAGTGCCTTTCAACCTCGACATGGTTTTCAGTTTCATCAGGCGGCGGATAATCTCAACGCCGTTGATTTCATCGCCGTGTACGGCAGCGCAAACAAACAGGCGGGGACCGTCTTTCCTGCCGTGGATCACCTGTACCGGGATTGTCAGCGAGGTGTGCATGTAGAGATCAGGTATGGACAGATTGACAACGCGGCGCTCGCCGGGCCGTATGGTCTCGCCATTGATCTCTATGGGCGGGCGCTTGACTGTTCTGGTCCTGGTCCTGGTCTTAGCCTTTGCCACGGGTACGTGTCTTGCCTTTTTTTGCATTTTTCTCGATGAACTTGATAACCATTCCGGCTATATCCTTACCCGAGGCTTTTTCAATACCCTCGAGACCGGGCGATGAATTGACTTCCATCACTACCGGTCCATGCTTGGATCGCAGTATATCCACACCACCGACATTCAATCCCATGGTCCTGGCGGCACGGACAGCGGTTTCCCTTTCCACGGGCGTGATCTTGATCAGTTTCGCCGTCCCCCCGCGGTGAATATTGGAGCGGAATTCGCCATCTTTCGCCTCGCGCATCATGGCGGCCACGACCTTGTCACCGATCACGAAACAACGGATGTCGGATCCGCCGGTTTCCTTGATGAATTCCTGCACCAGGGCACTTGCCTTAAGCCCGAGAAAGGATTCAATCACACTCTCCGCCGCCTTCCGGGTCTCCGCCAGCACGACCCCGATTCCCTGGGTCCCGGAAAGCAGTTTTATTACCAGGGGCGCACCACCAACAAGATTGATCAAATCGTCGATATCATCCGGCTTGTTGGCAAAACCTGTCACTGGCAGGCCAATACCTTTTCTTGCCAGTAATTGCGAGGCCCGCAGCTTGTCCCGCGAGCGTGTGACGGCGACAGACTCGTTCAGGGGGTAGACACCCATCATTTCAAACTGGCGCAGGACAGCAGCGCCATAGAATGTCACCGAGGCACCGATGCGGGGAATTACAGCATCAAATTCCTCCAGCGTTGCACCCTTGTAGTGGATCGAGGGTTTCGCGGAGGTAATATTCATGTAACAGCGCAGCACATCCAGTCTGCGTACCTCGTGGCCTGCCTTTTCCGCCGCCTCGATCAGGCGTTTCGTGGAATAAAGGTTCGGGTTGCGTGACAGAATTGCGATTTTCATATAATCACCCTTTAGCGGTTTTTCGGGATCGATATGTTGATTTCAGTTTTTTGCCATGCAGGTAAGACCGGGCGGGATTGACAAGAAAACCGCCGCTGACGATTGCGGTCCGGCCCAGCAACATCCGGAACAGCATATCATCCCGGCTGGTAAGCGTGATCTCCGCCGTCCATTCGTGCTCACCCATGCGAAGGTTTGTTTCGATCACGTGCCGTTCTTCCGCATGCCCGCCGGAATCCCTGACAACGCGTGTGTCAACAATCGGGGCTGTGCAGACAATCTCGATATCGGTTCTTTTCTGGAGCGGGTGCAGGCTAAAACACACCATGTCAATACCTTTCTCCCGGTATGTCTCCAGGTGGTAGGAATGCAGGGAAGATGTACGCGCCCCGGTATCAACCTTGGCTTTTATTGCCGGTATGTTCAGCTCCGGGAGTGCTATCCATTCCTTCCAGCCTATTTCATTGCCAGGCTGGATTTTTTCACTTTTCATAAAGGCCAAAAAAGAGTATACGGCGGTTAATTATACAGACCCAGACTAAATATCAACACTCCGGATCATATCAGATATGGATATAAATATTTTGAAGACGTTTATGGAAGTGTACCGCACGAGCCATTTTGGCAAGGCCGCGGACAATCTTTGTGTCACACAATCCACAGTCAGTGCCCGCGTCAGGCAACTCGAGGAAGACCTTGGCGTCAAGCTGTTTTCACGGGACAGAAACAACATCCGGTTAACACCATCTGGTCAACGGTTTCTTAAACATGCTGAATCCATGCTTACTGTATGGAACCGTGCCAGATTTGATGTGAATGTTACTGATGAAAAGAAACTGCCACTGGTTGTGAGCGGTCTGCCCAGTATCTGGGATATATATCTAGGCAGGTGGCTACAAAAGGTCCGCACGCACTACCCCAACCTGTCGCTCATAGCCGAAGCGAACTCCACCGAGATGATCACAAGGCAATTGTCGGATCATACGATTGATATGGGCTTCACTTATGATATCCCCAACGTCTCCAGACTCGTCGTTAGCGAGTCACTGTCGTTCGAGCTAATTATGGTCAGCTCCCATCCCGATATAGGTCTTGTTGAAGCCATGGAGACGGATTATGTCTATGTCGACTGGGGAACATCGTTTTCCAGTCAGCATGCGCAACATTTCCCCGAGGCGAGCACTCCCGACATTCGGATCGGCCTGGGGCGCGTGGCAAGGGATTATCTCAGAAAGATTGGCGGCTCGGCCTACCTCCCTGAACCGATGGTCCGGATTGATATACAAAAAGAGCGCCTTCACAAGGTAAAGGATGCTCCTGCTATTAATCGCAAATCATTTGTAATGTATAGGGAAAACGCCGGGCAACGTGAGTTGCTTGAGAAGCTTCATTCTCTGAACCGATCACGGCGTTAGACACACCATCAACCGGTTCCGGTTTCAGTCTGCGGTTGCGGGTACGGTTTTTCCAGACAGTGGTGATAGTCGACATGCCGGAGCTGGAACCGTGAAAGCAGTTGGTTATTTTAGTAGTCATAATCCTCGTTATTAAAAATATCCTCAGTATAAATACCCGTATAAAGTTCGTCGTTTATAATCCTGTAAAGTTCCCGCATTTCCATGTACCTCTCGGTATCACGCCAGGTCCGTTTGACCCGCGCGGCATCATCATCCAGTGAAATGTCCTCGTCATCGAAATTCAACCCG
>DATIPP010000124.1:0-1813 GCA_035471825.1 Gammaproteobacteria bacterium | reverse complement strand
ACATCAATGCCGTTGCCGTTACGGCGGGCTATGTCTGCCCCGAGCCGAGACAGGAATTCTACCGGTATATGGATGCGGCCAATGTTGATCTGAAAGCGTTTACCGAATCGTTTTATCGCAAGATTACCGGCAGCCATTTGCAACCCGTACTGGAAACCCTGGAGTATCTCAAGCACGAGACCGATGTCTGGTTTGAACTGACGAACCTTATTATTCCGGGGGAAAATGATTCCGACAGGGAACTGGATGAAATGACCCAGTGGGTGGTCGACAAGCTGGGACCGGATGTGCCGATGCATTTCACGGCCTTTCATCCGGACTGGAAAATGCAGGACAAATCCCATACGCCGGCATCGACGTTGTCCCGCGCCCGGGAGATAGCGCTGGAAAACGGAATACTTTATGCCTATACGGGGAACGTACATGATTCGGAAGGCGGCACGACCCATTGTCACCAATGCGGTTCCGCACTGATCGTACGGGACTGGTATGTACTGGGTGCATGGAATCTTGATGAGCAGGGGCATTGCCTGGAATGTGGTGCAAAGTGCCATGGTGTTTTCGATGGCCCGCCAGGGAACTGGGGCGCAAAACGCATGCCGGTAGTGATGCAGTCGCTGGCCTGATAATCTGGTAACCGCCGTTACCTTGAAAATGCAGGTATGTGGCTGTAGACTCTCGCATCCTTAGTGCGGGGTGGAGCAGTCTGGCAGCTCGTCGGGCTCATAACCCGAAGGTCGCAGGTTCAAATCCTGCCCCCGCTACCAAAAGTTTTCTGTTAGCGGTAATCAGGCAGATTGCTGGAAACAGGTACCTGCGACCGTAGGTCGACAGGTTCACAATTTTGCCGGGAGCGAAATTGAACAGTGGCGCGAAGCGACACTGGCCCGGAGGGCGGAGTACATGGAAGTATGGAGTAAATCCTGCCCCCGCTACCAGATTCATAATAAAAAAGCCCCGTTGGGGCTTTTTTTATATGGTCCGTGCTGCAGGGACCGTCAACCGTAAAGTGGCGGTTTTCGGGAAGGCTGGCTATACTGGTGTGCAGATTAATAAGGAGTTGTTGAAAGTGGGCCTTGCGCCCACTTTTTGTTTGAGGCCGATGTATCGACAAAATCCGGTTTTAACAGAAATGCTGGAGCCCGTGGTAACCGCACTCGGTTACGAACTGCTCGGGATCGAGCATATCAAGCAGGGACGGCATTCACTGTTGCGTTTGTATATCGACAGTGAAGACGGTATCAACATCGATGATTGCACAAGGGTCAGCGAACAGGTGACCGGTGTACTGGATGTCAAGGATCCGATCAAGGGGGCCTACAATCTCGAGGTATCTTCCCCGGGTTTTGACCGGCCGTTGTTCACCCTGGATCAGTTCCGGCGTTTTCTGGGACACAGGGCAAAAGTCGTATTGCGTGACAAGATTGCCAATCGCCGGAAGCTTTCCGGTGAAATCGTTGCAGTTGGCGAAGACGATGTGGAAATTGCCGAGGACGGTGCGCACCACCTGATACCGGCAGACAGCATAGAAAGGGCCCACCTGGTGGCCTGAAGATTGATTGAAACAGAGACAAAGACAGATGAATAAAGAAATTCTCATGGTGGTTGACGTCGTCTCGAACGAGAAAGGCGTCAGCAAGGAAATAATATTCGAGGCCATAGAGGCTGCGCTTGCCAGCGCCACCAAGAAACGTAACCGCGAGGACATCGAGGCCCGTGTTGCAGTCGACAGGGAAACGGGTGACTACGAGACCTTCCGTCGCTGGGAAGTGGTTGAAGACAGCGAGGAACCAATGGAATTTCCATCACGCCA
>DATIPP010000123.1:0-3652 GCA_035471825.1 Gammaproteobacteria bacterium | reverse complement strand
CCTGGCGCTGCATTTTATCGACCAGGGAGGGGTAACTTTCCTGCGTGTCTTTTATCTCCGGTTTTAACCCGGCCAGCAGGTTGGTGTCCTGCTCTTCAACAATTGCATCCCTGCCGGAAAGTTGACCGGGTATGGTGAAGTTGATCTCCACAAAACCGCGTTTACTGTTGATCGCGAAACAGGCTGTGGCATGCTACACAGGTCTGCATCAATCGCTCGTAGGTGTAATCGGCGCCCTCATAATCGTAAGTTTCCGCCTGTGCCTTCAGGTAAAGCGCCTCGGTGTATAACTGTGACGCCATGGCCCGGAATGTTACCCGCTCATTTTCATCCAGGTTCGGTACCGGTGACATGGATTGCATCATTTCTGCGCTGATGACGAGTTCTTCGACTGCCTCGAGCAAATCATCCATGTAGACAACCTGCATGTCACCCAGCTCCGGATGAGTGACTTCTTCATTGGCCGAAGCCTCGTTAAGCTGTCGCATTATCGTGCGAACGCGATCGCTTGAAATGGAATGCAGGACAGGCTTGCCTTCCATTGACTGGTTATCGCTGCCTGATTCCGGCTGTCCACTGGTATAAGCGATACCTGAAATCAATACCAGGCCGAAAAATAAAAATATCTGTTTCATCATTTATCACCTTGTCGGTAGATTCCATTATTTCTGCTTGATAATCACATCCGAGGCCGTGTCCGCCCGCTCCTGTTCGAGTGCATCCTCTTCCGCCATCTCTTCTTCCAGGCTCCTGTCGCTCTTGATCCAGCGGTTCATTACCACGCAAGCAACGAGATCGCCGGTAACGTTAACTGATGTTCTGCACATGTCGATAATACGATCAACACCCATGATCAGTACAATGCCGGAGGGAGGCACACCGACAGAAGTGAGGATCATGGACAGGATAATGATACCGACGCCCGGCGTGGCCGGGGACCCGATGGATGCGCCAACGGCAACGACAATCAATATCACCATGCCACCGGCACTGATATCGATGCCGAAAACCTGTGCCAGGAATATCGTCGCCACGCCCTGGTAAAGCGCAGTGCCGTTCATGTTGATCGTCGCGCCGATCGGCACGATAAACTGGGCAATGGAAGGCCTCACGCCGAGTTTATCTTCAGCAGTTTTAATAGAGAGTGGCATCACGGCAGCGGAACTGGAAGTGGAAAAAGCCAGCAGGATAACGTCCCGGGAGTTTTTTAAAAATTCAAATGGCCTGTAGGTATTCGTGACAAACAACAGCAAAAGATAAAAGAGCAACATGAGACCGAGGCCCAGCAACACCGTGAACATGTAGATGGCCATTCCCATTAATGCCTCCAGGCCAATCCTGGAAGTGAGCTGGGCGATCAAACCGAAAACCGCGATGGGCGCCAGCCACATGGCACCACGGACGACTGTCATACAGACTTCCTGCAGGGAACCCAGAAATTCGAGCAGGGGCCGGGAGCGATCCGGCGCGGTCATGAGGATCGCAATACCGAAAATCACCGAGAACAATACGACCTGCAGCATCTCGCTTTCGACCATGGAGTTCAATGGATTTGTAGGCAGCAACCCGATGACCATTTCGGGGATCTCGGCGACCGAACCGATGCCGGCGGGGGCGGTTTCGGTTACGTTCGCTTTATCACCCACGGTCGCGGCAAGCACCTGGCTGTCCACATAATTACCGGGCTTGATGAGGAGCGCGAGATTGACACCAATAATTATGGCGATCACGGTCGTGATGATAAAAAACACCACCACGAAGATCCCGAGCCGCTTGAGCTGCTCGATGTTTTCAGATGCAGCCAGCCCACGGATCACCGAGGCAAAGACCAGCGGCACGACGATCATCTGGATTAAAACCAGGAACAACTGTCCCGGCAACGCCAGCCAGTTACCAATTATCGCCGCCGTGGGGCGCGCAACAAGCCCGACTGACGGACCGAGCAGGATACCGGTGATGATACCCAGGACCAGTCCGATCAGCACCTTGGCCCATAATCTTTTTGCAACCAGGCGTTGCAGGTGGACGCTGAGGTATTTCAGCGAGCGGGGATGAATGTGTTGTATGGTCGCGATCATGGCGTTAAAAAATATGAGACTAGCAATGAAATTTTATTGCCTGCTTGATATGGATCAAGATGGTTATTATTTTCCGGGAGCCGGGTCGGGTGACAGTGTATTGAGATCGATTCCCCAGACGGCAGGTAACATGATCGTGATAAACAAACTGATCAGCAATATGCCAACCAGGTTCAGCCAGATTCCGGCCCTGACCATCTGTTGCATGAGGACCTGGCGGCTGCTGAATATGATCGCATTCGGTGGTGTCGCCACCGGTAACATGAAGGCAAACGATGCTGCCAGCGCGGCCGCAACCATCAGGCCGTAGGGATGAATACTCATGCCCGTGGCCAGTGCCCCCATGACAGGCAGGAACAGTGAAGCCGTTGCCGTGTTGGAGGTGATCTCGGTCAGGAAGATAACGACGGCAGTGATGAATGCGACGACCAGCAGGATATTCATTCCCTGTAGAACCTCGAGCTGGTTGGCGACAGCCAGTGTCAGTCCGCTGGTGTTGAATCCTTCGGCCAGTGCAAAGCCGCCGCCGAAAAGTATCAGGATATCCCACGGAATGCGGACAGCCGTTTTCCAGTCCAGCAGGAATTCCCGTTTTTTCAGATCGGAGGGAATGAGGAACAGCAGCAATGCACCCCCCATCGCGATGGTCGAGTCTTTTACGAACTGCACTTCGCCCGTATCGACAAGGCCACGGGCAATCCAGAGAAAAGCGACGGTAGAGAAAACAGTTAACACGAGTTTTTCCTCGCGCGACATCGGTCCGAGGTCGACGGCCCTTTGCCGGATCAATTCCCGGCCCCCGGGCAGGTGATCGATTTCAGCGGGAAAGGCAATGCGGGTCAGGTAAAACCACGTCAGCAGCAACATGATTGCTGACAACGGCAGTGCCAACAGCATCCAGTCCAGGAACGAGATCGTGTAGCCGTACTGTTTTTCGACGATCCCGGCCAGGATGGCATTGGGTGGCGTGCCGATAAGGGTGGCGATGCCTCCGATGGAGGCCGCGTAACCGATACCCAGCATGAGTGCCGTGCCGAACCTGAACTCTCCCGGTTTCGTGTTAATCCGCAAATCCTTGTTCTTGCCGATTTCCCCGGCGACCTGGCTCAATACAGCGAGGCCGATGGTCAACATAAGCATGGTTGCGGCCGTGTTGCTGATCCACATGGACAGGACCGCTGTTGCCAGCATGAAACCGAGAATGATCCGGTTACGCGTCGTCCCGACCACCAGTATGGTGTGCAACGCGATCCGGTGATGCAGGTTCCATTTCTCGATAGTGACGGCGATCAGGAATCCGCCGAGAAAAAGATAAATCAGGTGGTTGGCATAGGGCACCGTAACAGCACTGCCGCTCATAACGCCGAGCAACGGAAACAGGATTATGGGGAGTAACGCGGTCGCCGGGATCGGGATGGCTTCCGTTATCCACCATGTCGCCATCAGCATTGCGACTGCCAGGACACGCATGGCCTCCGGTTGCATTCCTTCCGGGACGGGCAGAGATAAAACAATGACAAAGAGTGCCAGTCCGAGTACCAGTCCGATATTTTTTCTGTGCATTATTGTTATTG
>DATIPP010000122.1:0-4554 GCA_035471825.1 Gammaproteobacteria bacterium | reverse complement strand
TACCTGCACACGGATGTGATAGAAAGCCTTGCATTGTTCCCGCTGGACAGTCACCTTGAGCCGGGAAACCTTCAGAACCTGTGCTTTGCCATCGAGGGAATCAGTCACTTCCTGTACCTGATCTGGCGTGCCATTCACCGCCACAACGTGAGTCTGCTGGAACTGGAACTGCAGGCCGAGGTGGACAAGTATATTGTGCTGTTGTCTCTAATTCGCTACCGGAAAAAGTACAATCTTATCGGCAAACTGCGCCATCTTCTGTTTGAAGCGATCCGGTTTGACGAGTCATTGAGTGAAACCGAGGAGTACCGTTATCGCCGTGCCAATCACTATGCCGGCAAGTATTGTCAGCGCTTTGAGCGGCGTTACCTGACGGAATTCGGCAGCGCCCGGATGTATGATGAACTCAGGGATTTTTACCGGTTGGGAGAGAATGAAAAACTGCGGCGGATTGTGAATTATCCGCTTTAAGTCAGGGACGTTACTGGCGTTTCATCGCCTCAAAGAATTCGGTGTTGGTCTTGGTGGCCTTGAGCCGTTCCAGCAGGAATTCCATGGCGGCCAGGTCTTCCATCGGATGCAGCAGTTTGCGCAGGATCCACATCTTCTGCAGTTCGTCCTTGCCGGTCAATAGTTCCTCGCGGCGCGTTCCGGAACGGTTGATATTGATGGCCGGATAGACTCGCTTCTCGGCAATCAACCGATCCAGGTGCAGTTCCATGTTACCAGTGCCCTTGAATTCCTCGTAGATCACATCGTCCATTCTGGACCCGGTATCGATGAGGGCCGTGGCGATGATAGTCAGGCTGCCGCCTTCTTCGATATTACGGGCGGCACCGAAGAAACGCTTGGGGCGTTGCAGCGCATTGGCGTCGACACCACCGGTCAGGACCTTGCCGGAAGCGGGTACGACGGTATTATAGGCACGAGCCAGTCGCGTGATGGAATCCAGCAGGATGACCACGTCTTTTTTGTGTTCGACCAGGCGCTTGGCCCTTTCAATCACCATTTCCGCAACCTGCACGTGGCGACTGGCCGGTTCGTCAAAAGTACTGGAAATTACCTCGGCCTGGGTGGAGCGTTCCATTTAGGTCACCTCTTCCGTACGTTCATCGATTAACAGGATGATCAGGTGACATTCCGGGTGATTATGCGTCAGTGACTGTGCAATGCTCTGCAGGATCATCGTTTTACCCGCCTTGGGGGGCGACACGATCAGGCCGCGCTGGCCCTTTCCGATCGGGGCAGCCAGGTCGATGATGCGCGGTGTGAGGTCTTCGGTGCTGCCGTTGCCGATTTCGAGTGTCAGGCGATCATGGGCAAACAGCGGGGTGAGATTCTCAAAGAGTATCTTGTTCTTGGCTTTATCGGGGGTTTCGAAATTGATTTCGCTGACTTTCAGGAGGGCAAAATAACGTTCGCCGTCCTTGGGGGGGCGTATCTTGCCCGCGATATTGTCCCCCGTGCGCATGTTGAAACGCCGGATCTGGCTGGGCGAGACATAGATATCGTCCGGCCCGGCGAGGTAGGAACTGTCCGCCGAGCGCAGGAAACCGAACCCGTCCTGCAATATTTCCAGGACACCGTCACCATAGATGTCCTCGCCCTTCTTGGCGTGTGCCTTCAGGATTTCAAAAATGACATCCTGCTTGCGGGAACGGGCCAGGCCGTCCAGTCCCAGGTTTTCAGAGAGTGTGATGAGTTCCGAGGCGGGTTGTTGTTTCAGTTCTGTCAGGTTCATGGACTGATCATGGATACAGTTTTATGACATAAGTCGGAAAGCAGGAAGGCACATGGAGCACCTGCGCATTAACTCTGTAAAATCAAAAATTATCGGGGGGTTTGGTAAACTAAAAAAGACAGGTTTTTATACTCTGATTAAGGTCTAAATTAGCACGCAAAATTCGCCACGTCCAGTCAATTTTATGCTAGATGTTGCTGTCGATGAAGGCCGAGAGTTGCGACTTTGAGAGCTGGCCGACCTTTGTCCCGATTGCATTGCCGTTCTTGAATATCATCAATGTCGGTATGCCGCGCACGGCGTATTTCTGTGGTGTAGACTGGTTATCGTCAACATCCATTTTTGCGACAATCAGCTTGCCCTTGTATTCATCGGCAATCTCTTCCAGCACCGGTGCTATCGCCTTGCAGGGGCCACACCATTCAGCCCAGTAGTCGACTATGACCGGGGTGTCCGATTTAAGTACTTCATCTTCGAACGTTGAATCTGTAACATGGACAATATTGTCGCTCATAGAAATCCTGCTTCCTCTGGTAGTGACCGGATGGGTAGTTTCAACCAAATGACCACCTTAATGCAAGCCACCGATACAAGTACCCCGCGCACCGTCCCCAGGCTGTAATGACCGAATTGCATACAACCGATGTGGAATTCAGCCAGTTTCCACTCGACCGCAAGTTGCTTGATGCCCTCCGGGATGCCGGGTTCACCCATTGCACCGACATCCAGGCCGCCTGTTTGCCGGTCGTGCTCGCGGGCGGTGATTTTGCCGGCCAGGCACAGACCGGTACGGGCAAAACGGCCGCTTTCCTGCTGACAATCCTGCAGAAACTGCTGGAAGAAGGACCGCCGAAAGACAAGACTGGTCCGCGTGCAGTAGTGATCTCGCCCACCCGCGAACTGGCGATCCAGATCCACAAGGATGCCGAATTACTCAATAAATATGCCGGTCTGAAACTTGGCCTGGTCTACGGCGGTGTCGATTACGAGAAACAGCGCGCACAACTCCAGGCCGGAGTAGATATCCTCATCGGCACGCCGGGGCGGCTGATCGATTATTTCAAGCAGGGCGTGTTTGATTTCAAATCCATCCGGATTGCCGTCCTGGACGAGGCAGACCGCATGTTTGATCTCGGTTTTATCCGTGATATCCGTTACATGTTCCGGCGCATGCCGAAACCGGATAAAAGGCTCAGCATGCTGTTTTCGGCCACGCTCTCCTATCGCGTGACGGAACTCGCTTACGAGCACATGAACAATCCCGAGATCGTGCGCATCAACCCGGAGCAGATCACTGCCGACAAGATCACACAGGTGATGTATCATGTCGCCAACGACGAAAAGATACAATTGCTGATCGGATTGATGAATAAAATCGATCCGACCCGAACGATCGTCTTCGTCAATACCAAGCGTACGGCGGAACGCGTCTGGGCCTACCTGGAAGGCAACAACTTTCATGCCTCCATACTCTCGGGCGATGTGCCACAGAAAAAACGCCAGCGTTTATTCAGGGAATTTTCCGAGGGCAAGTTGCCGGTCCTGGTCGCGACCGATCTTGCAGCGCGCGGCCTGCATATTCCCGATGTCAGCCATATCTTTAACTATGATCTCCCGCAAAACTGCGAGGATTATGTGCACCGCATAGGCAGGACTGCCCGGGCGGGCGCCAGCGGGGACGCGGTGAGTTTTGCCTGCGAGGAATTTGTCTATTCCATCCCCGAGATAGAAGACTACATCGGTTATAAGATCCCGGTCCAAAAGGTCACACCGGACCTGTTGGCAAAGCCGGCACCACCGGTGCGGATCAAAAAGAAAAAAAGAGACTTCAAACACGGCGGGAAGCCGCAGCAAAAAGGCCGGAAAAAAAGACCTCACGGCAACCGGCAGAAAACCCGTACCCCCGTCGACTAGCTCTAACCGAGGCGATCTTTTATCCAGTGGCCGATCGCGTCAATTTCGTCCGGACAGACCGCGTGTTGCATGGGATAGGTATACCACTCTACCGGGTAACCCGATTGTTGCAGCAGGGCACAGGTATTCTTGCCGAGGATTACCGGAATAACGGGATCAAACGATCCATGCGCCATAAATATCGGCGTGTCCCTGTTTTCGTGCCGGGCCTCTGAGGCAAGACGATCCGGCAACGGTAAATAGGTCGACAGTCCCAGGATCCCCGCCAGCTTACCGGTTTGCCGAAGTCCGGCATACAGGGCGATAGCGCCGCCCTGCGAAAAACCGGCGAGGATGATGTTTTCCGTATCAATCCCGTCATTATTTTCCCTTTCAATATAGCCGTTGACGATACCGGCGGAATCAATGATGGCTGCCGCATCTTCGTCCTGGCCGAGATCCGGCGACTTGATGTCATACCAGGCCCGCATGGTCATTCCGCCGTTGATGGTCACAGGCCGCATCGGTGCGTTGGGAAAAATAAACCGGACCCCCGCATTATCAGGCAGTCGTAATTCCGGCACGATGGGTTCGAAATCATGCCCGTTGGCGCCGAGACCGTGCAACCATATAACGCTGGCCCTGTGCATGGCTGCGGGTTCAATCACTACCGCATCGTTATGTTCCGTCATTACCGTTCACGTTCCCCTTGGTTTTCAAAAGGACGCACCTTGCAGGGCGGCGAAAACAATAGCAAGTCGTTTTTGTGGCCGCCATTATTTGTTATTCTGCCGGACAGGATAATCCACCGGAGCAAGTCCGTGTCTTTCAGAATCACAAAAATATTCAGGCGCCTGGTTCTTGCCTTGTTCCTTGCCTCCCTGCTTGCGGCATGCGGGCAGAAGGGCGATTTGTATCAT
>DATIPP010000121.1:0-6159 GCA_035471825.1 Gammaproteobacteria bacterium | reverse complement strand
TGATGCATCAATCGTCGCCATTGCGCCGGAACATTCCCGCAAGGGCTTCCTGGCTGTTGATAATGACGGTTACCTCGGCCTCTATCACACCACGGCACACCGTGTCGTCAAGAAGAAAGCGATCCTTCAAACTGCCCCCGGGGCGATTGCCGTTTCGCCGCGCGCTAATGCCCTGCTGGTCGAAAATGATCAAAGACAACTGCAATACTGGCATATCAAGAACGAACATCCGGAAATCTCCTGGCAATCCCTCTGGGGCAAGGTCTGGTACGAGAGCCGCAGTGAACCGGAATACATCTGGCAATCCTCTTCGGCTTCCAGCGACTTCGAACCCAAGTTCAGCCTGACACCGCTGACCTTCGGTACCCTCAAGGCCGCTTTCTATGCCATGTTATTCGCTATCCCCCTGTCGATACTCGGCGCCATTTACGCCGGTTATTTCATGGCGCCGAAGATGCGCTCCACGGTGAAACCCATGATCGAGATCATGGAAGCGTTGCCAACGGTAATACTCGGATTCCTGGCGGGACTCTGGTTTGCGCCTTTCGTGGAAAAATACCTGCCCGGCATGTTCATGTTGATTATTCTTCTGCCGGTTGCGATCTTTGCCAGCGCATGGTGCTGGCGTTATGTACCGGAAAAAATGCGTCAGTCGATTCCGGACGGCTGGGAAGCGGCGTTATTGATCCCGGTTTTGATCATGGCGGGCTATATCGCCATCGCCCTCAGCCAGCCTGTTGAAATGCTCTTTTTCGACGGCAACATGCCGTTCTGGCTGACGCAGGAGCTGGGTATTGATTACGATCAGCGAAACTCCATGGTTGTCGGTATTGCCATGGGTTTTGCCGTTATACCGACGATATTTTCCATCAGTGAAGACGCGGTTTACAGCGTCCCGAAACACCTGACAACCGGTTCACTGGCGCTCGGCGCAACGCCCTGGCAGACCATGGTGCGGGTCGTCCTGTTGACCGCCAGCCCCGGGATCTTTTCGGCCATCATGATCGGCCTTGGCCGGGCTGTCGGAGAAACCATGATCGTGCTCATGGCGACCGGCAATACTGCCATTATGGATATGAATATCTTCCAGGGCTTCCGGGCGCTGTCGGCCAATATTGCCGTCGAGATGCCGGAATCTGAAGTTGGCAGCACCCATTACCGCATCCTGTTTCTCGCCGGCCTGGTCCTGTTCCTGGCCACGTTCGTGGTGAATACCGCTGCCGAGATCGTCAGGCAGCGTTTACGTAGAAAATACAGCACATTGTAATGTCTCAAAGCATCAAAAAATGGTTTGATACTGGTGTCCCGTGGATCTGGCTTAATGCCGGTGCCGTGAGTGCATCGGTAATCATGGTCAGCGGCCTGATCCTGCTGATCTCTGTCAAGGCATTGAGTCATTTCTGGCCGGCGCAGCTAATTGCGTTCGATTATCTTGAAAGTGACGGATCGGTGAGCCGTTACCTGGGCGAGATCACCGATGAAGAAATAACCACTGCCATTCGCGCGGATCTGACGGAACTGGCTGGCGGGCCGGAAGTACCCGTCACGCGATACCTTGTCAAAACAGGGAACCGGGACATCTCGGGCCTGGATTTTCGCTGGGTAGCCAGCCTACGCATACAGCGCAGCAGCCACCCTGAAAATGCCATGGTGGTTGAACGCCGGGAGTGGGGTAATTTCTACGGCTACCCCGCCGCCATCAAGTCAAACGGTGAAACGGTCAGCATCGGCGACAGCCTTTGGCAGGATCTGCAACAACGCCTGGAACGTTCCAATCAACTCATTGAAGAGATTAACTTTATCGAGAAGGATCTGATCGGTGCTATCAACTACAAAATGGAACGAATCCGCCTGAAAGAACGCGGTTATGAACTGGAGAATATTACTGATCCGGCAAAATTCCGGGAACTGGAACAACAGGAGGCGCAGCTTCAGGATGAATATAATGAATTGACGGAACGCCTCGACACTCTGTATGAACAGGCCCGGCGAGACAGCCTGGTCGCAACGGTAGTCGACGGCAAGGAAGTGGAGATCCCGCTGGCGCAGGTCGTACGCGCTTTCCGGCCCAATGCGATGAGCCTGACGGACAAGTTTGGCTTTTACTTCATGAAAATGTGGGAATTTGTCAGCGAAGAACCGCGCGAGGCAAATACCGAGGGTGGCATCTTTCCCGCGATCTTCGGCACGGTGATGATGGTACTCATCATGTCGGTGATGGTCACGCCATTTGGCGTCGTCGCCGCGGTCTATCTCAGGGAGTACGCAAAACAGGGTGTCATTACCCGTACCATCCGCATCGCAGTCAACAATCTCGCCGGGGTACCGTCGATCGTTTATGGCGTGTTCGGTCTCGGGTTTTTCGTGTATTTTCTGGGCGGTTCCATTGATCAACTGTTTTTCCCGGAAGCTTTGCCTGCACCGACCTTCGGTACACCCGGTATTCTCTGGGCTTCGCTGACACTGGCGATCCTGACGGTGCCGGTGGTTATCGTCGCCACGGAAGAGGGGTTGTCCCGGGTGCCGAGAGAGATTCGTGAAGGCAGCCTGGCGCTTGGTGCGACCAAGGCTGAGACTCTCTGGCGAACGGTATTACCGATGACCGCCCCGGCCATGATGACGGGCCTGATCCTGGCGGTGGCCCGCGCCGCCGGTGAAGTGGCACCGCTGATGCTGGTGGGCGTGGTCAAGCTGGCGCCGTCATTGCCGCTCGACGGGAATTTTCCTTTCCTGCACCTGGATCGGAAGTTCATGCATCTCGGATTCCATATTTACGATGTCGGTTTTCAGAGCCCCAATGTGGAGGCGGCCAGGCCACTGGTGTATGCCACCGCCTTCCTGCTGGTTTTGATCATCATAATCCTGAACCTGACAGCCATGCGGATTCGTAATAGGCTAAGGGAGAAATATCGTGCAGCAGAACAGTAAAAATTTCATTGAAAAACAGTCAGAAGAAGTTTCAGGTGATGCAGAAATGACCGAAACACAAAATCAGACACCGACGCATGCCATGAACATGGGTTCCATGGTGAAGAAACATGCCGACAGGATGAGCCTCGCGAACGAGGATATATGTATCAATATCAAGAACTTCAATCTTTATTACGGCAGCAAGCAAGCCCTGAAGGACATAACCATGGATATACCCGAGAAACGGGTGACTGCGTTTATCGGTCCCAGTGGTTGCGGAAAGTCGACCTTGCTGCGATGTATCAATCGAATGAATGATCTCATTGATACTGTGCATATCGAGGGACAAATGCTGCTGCACGGCGATGAAATCAATGCCAAACATATCAATGTCGCCGAATTACGGCGGCGTGTGGGTATGGTCTTCCAGAAGCCCAATCCCTTTCCGAAATCAATTTATGAGAACGTGGCCTACGGCCTGCGTATCCAGGGGGTCAGCAACCGGCGGGCGCTGGACGCAGTCGTGGAAAAGTCGCTGAAAGGCGCTGCCCTGTGGGAAGAGGTCAAGGACCGTTTGCAGGACAATGCCATGGGTCTTTCCGGCGGGCAGCAACAAAGGCTGGTCATTGCCCGCGCGATTGCCATTGAACCGGAAGTTTTACTGCTGGATGAACCTGCCTCGGCGCTGGATCCGATCTCGACACTGAAGATCGAGGAACTGATCTACGAACTCAAGGACAATTACACTATTGTTATTGTCACGCACAACATGCAACAGGCAGCGCGGGTGTCGGATTACACCGCTTATATGTACATGGGTGAATTAATCGAGTACGCCGATACCAATACCTTGTTTACCAATCCGAAAGAGAAGATGACCGAGGATTACATTACCGGCCGATACGGTTAACGGCGGGTTACCGGGAGATAGAAAGCATGAAACCCTCTGATATGTCACAACATATCTCGAAGCAATTCGATGACGAGCTGGAAAATATCCGCGAATCCGTGCTCGGCATGGGTGGCCTGGTGGAGCAACAACTGGTCAAGGCGATTCAGTCCCTGATCGAATCCGAAGTGGAACTGGCCGAGGATGTTATTGCCAACGAGTTTGATGTAAACAACATGGAAGTCTCTATTGATGAAGACTGTACCAAGATTTTGGCACGTCGCCAGCCGGCTGCGAGTGATCTCCGGCTGGTCATGGCGGTTATCAAGACCATCACGGACCTCGAGCGGATCGGTGACGAGGCGGAAAAAATTGCCAAGATGGGTATCGATCTTGCTGAACGACAGGGCGCCCGGTCTTATTACATCGGTATCAATTCCATGGGAAACCACGTGCGCAGGATGCTGAATGGCGCACTGGATGCATTTGCCCGCATGGATTCAAAGGCGGCACTGGAAGTGGCCGAAGAAGAACCGGAATCCGACCAGATGTACGTTGCAATCCTGCGTCAACTGGTAACCTACATGATGGAAGATCCCAGGAACATTACCGGTGCCATTGATGCCGTCCTGACCGCGAGGGCCATGGAACGGATTGGTGACCATGCCCGCAATATCTGTGAATACGTCATTTACTTTGTCGAGGGTAAGGATGTACGGCATATCTCGATCGAGGAAATGAAAAAAGAACTGGAGTAATCTGGCGCGGGGAACGCACGAACCGGTACCTGCCCGTCATTAATCACCCGTACCGCCTGCAGATTATTAGATGCGGTAACGTGGATCAGCTATCTTAACAGGTATGGATGATATCAATCTCAAGTTACCCGAGCTGTATATAAATCGCGAACTCAGTCTGATTGAGTTCAACCGCCGGGTATTCGAACAGGCCAGGGACAAGTCCATCCCGCTACTGGAACGATTGCGGTTTCTCTGCATTGCCAGCACTAACCTGGATGAATTTTTCGAGATCCGGGTGGCCGGCCTCAAGCAACAGGTGAAATACGGTTCTGTCCAGACGGGCCCGGATAATCTGACACCGGTCGAGTTGTTGAAGCGTATCAGCGATATCGTGCACGAACTGGTGGACGTGCAGTACAAGCATCTCAATGATGTACTGATTCCGGCACTGGAGAAGGAAAAGATCCGGATTCTGCGCCGGGCAAACTGGAAACCGAAACTGTCACGCTGGGTGAAACGGTACTTCAACCGGGAGTTACTGCCCGTGTTGAGCCCGATCGCACTCGATCCCGCGCATCCCTTCCCCAGGGTCCTGAATAAAAACCTTTATTTTATTGTTTCTCTGGAAGGCAAGGACGCATTCGGCCGTGACAGTGGACTCGCCATTGTCCAGGCGCCACGTTCCCTGCCGCGGACGATCCATGTCCCGCGCGAGCACTCGACCGGTAACCATGATTTTCTGTTATTGTCTTCGGTGATCCACGCCAATGTCGGCGATCTGTTCCCGGGGATGAAAGCGACCGGCTGTTACCAGTTTCGCGTGACCCGTAACAGTGACCTGTTCGTGGATGATGAAGAAGTGGACGATCTTTTGCGCGCCCTGGAAGGTGAATTACCTTCACGCCGTTTTAACGATGCCGTACGGCTGGAGGTGGCAGACAACTGTCCGGAAGAAGTCAGCAATTTTCTGTTGCGGCAATTCAGTATTGGTTCCGAAGACCTGTACCGGGTAAACGGGCCGGTCAACCTGAACCGACTGCAGGAAATCTATGACCTGGTGGACCGGCCGGACCTGGTATACCCGGGGTTTACACCCGATCTTCCGCCGCGCCTGGTCAAGAACGCCGATATCTTCGAGTCACTTCATAACGGCGATATTCTTTTACATCATCCCTTACAGTCGTTTGTGCCGGTGATTGATTTCCTGCGCCAGGCGGCGGCGGATCAGAATGTACTTTCGATTAAGCAAACGCTTTACCGTACCGGTGACGATTCCGTGATCGTGGATGCATTGAAAGACGCGGCCCGTTCCGGCAAGGAAGTTACCGTCGTGATCGAACTCCGGGCACGTTTCGATGAAGAAGCGAATATTGAACTGGCCAACGATTTGCAGGAAGCTGGCGCTCATGTCGTCTACGGTGTGGTCGGCTACAAGACACACGCAAAGATGATCATGGTAGTGCGCCGGGAAGGCAGACGGTTGCGGCGTTACGTTCATCTTGGCACCGGCAATTACCATGCGCGCACGGCACGTCTCTACACGGATTATGGACTGTTGACCTGTGACCAGGCAGTAGGTGAAGACGTGAACAAGATTTTCCATCAACTCACCGGCATGGG
>DATIPP010000120.1:0-12995 GCA_035471825.1 Gammaproteobacteria bacterium | reverse complement strand
GCAGACGTAACACAATATTGCTACCAGATCACGGGGCTGCTGTTCAGCAACATGAGTCATGGTGAGGCCTATAACTTTTCCCGTATCGGGCGCAACCTGGAGCGAGCGGACATGACCACGCGCATAATCGATGTCGGCTGCGTCAACCTGCTGCAAAGACTCGAGGGTGTCCCCGAGGCCTACGACAATATCCTCTGGATGAACATCCTGCGCTCTTTGAGTGCCTACCAGATGTACCGGCAGAACGTTCTGGATCGTGTCAACGGGGAAGATGTCGTGGCCTTCCTGATGCAGGACGAGGAATTCCCCCGCGCCATCGGGCACTGCCTGTCGGAGCTTAACCAATGCGTGATGAAACTGCCAAGGAACGACCTGCCGCTGCGAAGCATCACTCGCGTACAACGCACCGTGGCGGAACTGAACGTTGCGGGCATTCTCGACAACCTGCACGAATTAATCGATGACCTGCAGGTCGATCTCGCCGACATCCACAGCCAGGTCAGTGCCACGTGGTTCGAGTATTCAGGACAACCGCAGGAAAAGGTTCAGGAAGAGAAGAACTGATTTATCCGTTGTCAGTTGTTGATTGTGTTTCTTCATCCCACTGACTACGGACTACTGACCACGTACAAGCGCTAAGGACTGAGTACTGGAGCTGAGGAATAAGGAACTGCCAACACTTGATTTCTTTTCTCAGCACTCAGCACTCAGTCCTTAACACTCAGTGCCTTGTCGCAATAGTTTGAAAGCAAAAAGCATGCCCGCCTCTTAAATCAATCACTTGGCTGATCCGTCAGTAAAAAAACTGTCACCTTTTCCAGACAATATGAAGTGTACTGTGTCCGAGGACCGAGGGCTGAGTTGTCAGTGATGAGTTATGAGTAGTAAGTCATTATCGCATTCAACTTGTTACTTGTTACTGCTATCCACCGGATATCTAAGGTCCAGCGTATATGGATAATCCGGGTGCGGTGATTCCTGCGGCACATCCAGCCTGCCCTGTGTTGCGCCCTGCTTCCAGAACCGCGTGTTACGCCGTGCCTCGGCCTCGTTGGCATTGACGGGAAATGTTTCGTAATTTCTTCCACCCGGATGGGATACATGATAGGTACAACCACCGATGGAACGGCGGTTCTCGGTATCGACGATATCGAATACCAGCGGAGTGTGCGGCTTGATGGTCGGATGTAACGAAGACCAGGGATCCCAGGCCTTGTACCGAACGCCGGCGACATAATTGCCGCGCACCCCGGTCGGCCGCAACGGCACCTTGCGGCCGTTACAGGTCACGATGTAACGATCACCGGTCATGCCATGTACAGACACCTGTAGCCGTTCGACGGACGAATCGACGTAACGGGCGGTTCCCTGTTCGCTTGTCTCTTCACCCAGCACGTGCCAGGGTTCCAGTGCTGCGTGCAGGTCCAGTTGCATGTCGTGGCAATACAGTGTGCCGATCAGGGGGAAACGGAACTCGCGAAACGGCGCAAACCATTCCATTTCAAATTCGAAACCGATGTTGCGTAAATAATTGATCACGTGTTGCAGATCCTGCCAGACATAATGCGGCAACATGAAACGGTCATGCAGCTCCGTCCCCCAGCGTATCAAGGGCCTTTTATAGGGTTCTTCCCAGAAATGCGCCACCAGGCAGCGCAGCAGTAACATCTGCACCACGCTCATGCGTGCATGAGGTGGCATTTCGAAATTACGAAACTCGACCAGTCCCTTGCGGCCGCTGGCACTGCCCGGTGAATAAAGTTTATCGATACAGAATTCCGAGCGGTGGGTGTTACCGGTCAGGTCAACGAGAAAATTACGCAGTATGCGGTCCACCAGCCAGGGTTGTTCGCTGCCGCCTTCCGGTAACAACTTCAGCGCGATCTCCAGGCCATAAAGGTTGTCATCGCGTGCCTCGTCCACGCGCGGTGCCTGGCTTGTCGGCCCGATGAAGAGACCGGAGAACATGTAGGACAACGACGGATGCCGCTGCCAGTAGGTAATGAGGCTGCGCAGTAAATCCGGGCGGCGCAAAAACGGGCTGTCGGCCGGCATCGGCCCGCCCAGCGTGACATGGTTGCCGCCACCGGTCCCGGAATGACGGCCGTCGAGCATGAATTTTTCCGTGCCCAGTCGTGTTTCGCGTGCCGTCTCATACAGCGTCCCGGTAATTTCGACGAGTTCCCGCCAATTCCTGGCCGGCTGAATGTTGACCTCGATGACACCGGGGTCCGGCGTGATCTGCAATACGCGCACACGTGGATCCCAGGGCGGCAGGTAACCCTCGATCACGATCGGCAGTTCCAGTTTGCCGGCCGTGGTTTCTATCAGTTCGACCAGATGCAGGTAATGCTCGATGCGCGAAAACGGCGGCATGAATATATATAACCGCCCGTTTCTCGACTCGACGCATAATGCCGTATGAACGATCTCGTTGTCATCGCCTGTTTTCCCGCTTTGCTGTTTTTGTTGTCCCCTGGGAGGCAGATCACCGCGCTCGGCAAACGGGTCCGGTTCCGGATCGCTATCTTCACGATCCGGCAATTTCCAGGGCAGTGAATCCAGGGGCAACCGGAAACCCATGGGTGAATCACCGGGGACGAGAAACATGTGGCCGGCACGGAACGGCCAGGGGCTGCTTTCCCAGCAGCCGCCGTCGTTTTCCGTATCGCGGTATTTCAGTGGCAATGCATAACCGACAACGTCGGTCAGTTTACCTGCCAGCACCCGCCGCAGGCGATCGCGTTCCAGCGGATCCTTGAGCTTGTTATCGAGGGGGTCCACGTTGGCGGGTAATCTCCCCTCCTGCATCAGGTAATGCGTGGTATCTTCATAGCCTGGCACGATCCGATCGCTGTCGATTCCGAGCAGCCCTGCCAGGGACTCGATAAATTTGCCTGCATCCGATACTGATAGTCCATAGTCTTTTGTCTCGTTGGCCAGCCAGCGGGGGTCGCTCCAGACGGCGTGATCGTCTTCGCGCCATATTAAAGACAGGGCCCAGCGCGGCAACGGTTCACCCGGATACCACTTGCCCTGGCCGATATGCATTAACGCACCGTCGGTAAACCTGTCCCCGAGACGCTGTAAAAGCTCACCGGCAAGTTTGCGCTTGTCCTTGCCCAAAGCCGCGTTGTTCCATTCGTCCCCCTCCATGTCGTCGATCGAAACAAAGGTCGGTTCGCCGCCCATGGTCAACCGGACATCTCCTTTTTGTAATTTGTCTTCAATACTTTCACCGAGATCCTGGATGGCCTGCCATTGCGATTCGCTGTAGGGTTTGGTGACACGCGGGTCTTCATGGATCCGTTCAACACTGTTGGAAAAGTTAAATTCCGTTTTACCGGGACTGACCGCGCCCGTAATCGGTGCGGCACTGGCCGGGTCCGGTGTACAGGCCAGGGGAATGTGGCCCTCGCTCGCAAACAGGCCGGACGTTGGGTCGAGCCCGACCCAGCCCGCACCGGGCAGGAAGACCTCGGTCCAGGCATGCAGGTCGGTAAAATCCTTTTCCGGGCCGGAAGGCCCGTCCAGAGATTTGATATCCGCCGTCAGTTGTACGAGGTAACCGGAAACGAAACGCGCGGCCAGCCCCAGGTGCCTCAGTATCTGCACGAACAACCAGGCACTGTCGCGGCATGAACCCGACAGGTTGGTTAACGTCTCCTCGCAACTTTGCACGCCGGCCTCCATGCGCACGAGATACTTAATTTCCTGTTGCAAGCGTTGATTGAGTGACACCAGGAAATCGACAATGTGTTGCGGTGATTTATCGACACCGGCGAGCCATTCCTTCAGTTTCGTTCCGTCTTCCTGGATCTCCAGGTACGGACCAAGATCCCGTCGCAACTGGTCGTCGTATTCAAAGGGGAATCTTTCCGCCGTCTCCTCGAGAAAAAAATCAAACGGATTGATCACCGTCATTTCGGCGATCAGTTCCACGTCGATTTTGAAGTGACGTGTTTTATCCGGAAAGACAAAACGGGCGAGATAATTACCGAAAGGGTCCTGTTGCCAGTTGATGAAGTGTTCGCCGGGTTCGATCTGCAGCGAGTAGGATAAAATCGGTGTACGGCAATGCGGAGCAGGACGCAGGCGTATGACCTGTGGCGATAACGTCACCAGACGATCATAGCGGTATTCCGTATTGTGTCTCAGTGCGACCCGTATCGCCATGCTGTCACGCGAATCATTTTAAAAAATAAATTAACTTTTTTACCGGGTGACGGCAATGACGGCCGGGAACCGCAATCAACACATTCAGGAAACGGAGCCGGATTCCTCGTCGTCTAGATCTGACTGGCTGTCCCAGTTACCACTCCATGCAACGGGCGGAAGTTTCTTGAAGGCTTCCTTGAGCAGCTTGTCCCAGCTGCGCTTTAATTGCCTGAGATATTCACTGTCTTCATCAAAACGGTAATAGTGGCCGGACTGGAAGCTGTCCGTTTCGTAGATTGATAATTCGATCGGTGGTCCGACAGTCAGGTTACTGCGCATGGTGGAATCCATGGAAACCAGTGCACACATGGCGGCCGTTTCCAGGCTTGAGTTCGGTTTGAGTATACGGTCCAGGATGGGTTTGCCGTACTTGCTCTCGCCTATCTGCAGATAGGGCGTATCCTGTGACGTCGTAATGTAATTCCCCTGTGGATAGACGAGGTAGATGGCCGGTTTATGCCCCGTTATCTGGCCGCCGATAATAAAACTGGCTTCGTAATCAGCGCCACCGCCGGTATGTTTTTCCTGCTGCATGCGACTCAGTCCGCCGATATATTCAGCCGCATCACCCAAGTGCTGGAAACTCATGAGATTGATGGCATTGCCCTGTTTAATGTCGCGCTTGACCTGCGCAACAACGCCCTGGCTGGTGGCCAGGTTTCCCGAAGACAACAAGACAAACTGGCGTTCTCCCGGTACACCGAATCCGTACATCTTGCTGTAGGTGCTTACATTATCCACGCCGGCGTTGGTGCGGGAATCCGAAACAAACACAATACCGGCCTTGAGGCTGATCGAGAGACAGTAGGTCATGAATTAAACATCCTTCCCATTATCGATACTGTGGCTGGAAACCGGCATTCGCGAAACTGTAGTGAGTAACGGGACCGGCCGCAAGCAAATATTTCACCGGGCGGGGGATATTGAAGGCAGGATGGAGAATGAAATACTTTTAAATATCAATATGATATCAGCGCTTGCCGGGTTTCCTTGTTTGCCCTGCAAAACAAAAGTCAGGCCACTGTTTTTCCTTTATCCACTTGCAGGCCGTTCAGGAGCAAATCAATATGGGTATTCAACATCTTTTCCGTATCCAGTGGATCGAATTGATCAAAAACCACTCTCCACATCGCCGCCGATAACGCCGGGCTCAGTATTGCCTGGAGGTTCCAGTTCAATGCCTCCTTCCGGAATTCGCCGGCATCGACTCCCCTTTTAATCACTGATCGCAACAGCCGGTGTATGCGTGTGATGATCTCCCGGAAATAAAACTCGGCCAGTTTTGGAAACCGGTTCCCTTCCCCGATCATCAACTTCGGTATGTAGCGGGTATCGGTGGAAACCAGTTCCCGGTGGATAATCTTCAACTGCTCGCGCAAAATATCACTGGCGCTGCCACCGGATTGCTTGCCGATTTCCTCCATTTTCTCGAAATACGGGATAATCCGGTCCCGGACGACGGCTTCAAACAGTTCTTCCTTGGAACTGAAATACAGGTAAATCGTCCCCTTGCTGATACCGGCACGGCCCGCGACATCCTCGAGGCGGGTCCCGGCAAAACCGTTGACTGAAAACTCTTCCAGTGCGGCCTTGAGTATTTCAGCGGGACGATCTTCCTTACGGCGACTGAATGTCGGGCTGGTTGCGGGTACTTGGTAATCGGTGGATTTCATCACTTTGAAATGCATGTTGCGTAGGATTAGCGGTACTGCTTATAATACTAACTGACTAGTCAGTCAGCAACAAGTATAACACTTCCAGCACAACCTCGGGGTTTATTTTTTGATATTTGATCACTTTAAAATTCAATTAGTTGCTGTATTTTTCTGTCTTTCTGCTTTAACTATTCTGCAGTCAGGTTGCGATCGTACCGAGCAAGCAAATACAGCCGGCCAGGCATCTCCCCCTGCACCCACCGTGACCGTTGCCAAACCAGTGGCCCGGGAAGTCACGGACTGGGATGAATTCACCGGCCGCCTGCATGCCGTTAAATCGGTCGAAGTCCGCGCGCGCGTCAGCGGCTACCTGAAGTCGGTCAACTTCACGGAAGGTGCAATCGTTGAAAAAGGTGACCTGCTCTACGTGATCGATCCCCGTCCCTACCAGGCCATCCTGGACCAGGCACGGGCGGAACTGTCACGTGCCCGCGCCACCCTCGAACTGGCCCAGAATGACCTGTCCCGCGCGGAACGACTTTACGAATCGAGGACAATCCCGGAAGAAGAACTGGATACCCGCAGCAAGCAACAACGCATTGCCCGGGCCGAGCTGGAAGCGGCCCAGGCCAATATCCAGCGGGCCAGGCTGGACGTGGAATTCACCCATATCAAGGCGCCCATCAGCGGCCGCATCAGCCGCACGTATGTCACGCAAGGGAACCTCATCAGTGGCGGCGAGTTTGATTCCACCCTGCTGACCACGATCGTGTCGCTGGATCCCATCTACGTTTATTTTTCCGCGGATGAACAAAGCGTACTGCATTACACGCGCATGGACATTGCCGGTACCCGCACCAGTTCACGTCTGAAACCCAACCCGGTTTTCCTGCGCCTGGCCGATGAAGAAGAGTACATCCATAAAGGCCACATGGATTTTGTCGATAACCAGATCGATTTTTCCACCGGCACCATGCGCGCCCGTGCCATTGTTGATAACCCGAATCACCTGCTGGTACCGGGTATGTTTGCCGACGTCAAGTTACTGGGCAAAGGTCCCTACGAGGCGATTTTGATACCGGATTCGGCCATCAGCGTCGATCAGACCATCCAGTTCGTCTACGTGGTCAATGACGAAAATATTGCCGAACGGCGCCAGGTCAAAACCGGCCGCCTGCACGACAACCTGCGCGTGATTACCGAAGGTCTTGAAAAAGACGACCGTATCATCATCAGCGGCATCCAGCGCGCCCGCGGCGGCATGCCTGTCGCACCGGAAGAAGGCAGCATCGAAACCGGCCGGGACCTGTAATCCATGAAGTTCGGCCACTTTTATATTGATCGGCCACGTTTTGCCGCGGTTATCTCGATCCTCATCGTGATTATCGGCGCCCTTTCCTTTTTCAATTTGCCGATTACGCAGTATCCCGAGATCGCCCCGCCGACCATCGTGGTCAATGCCTCCTATCCCGGTGCCTCGCCACAGGTGATTGCCGATACCGTGGCCACACCGCTGGAGCAGGAGATCAACGGCGTCGAGAACATGTTGTACATGTCCTCGCAATCGACCAGCGACGGCGCCATGCAACTGACCATTACCTTTGAACAGGGCACCGATCTCGATACCGCCCAGGTACTGGTACAGAACCGGATATCCAAGGCGGAACCCAAGTTGCCGGAAGACGTGCGCCGCCTCGGCGTCATTGCGCAGAAAAGTTCGCCGGACTTCATCATGGTGGTGCACCTGCTCTCGCCCGACGACAGTTTCGATGAACTGTATATCAGCAACTACGCCCTGTTGAACGTACGCGACCAGCTCGCGCGCATCGACGGCATCGGTGACTTGATCGTCTTCGGTGCGCGCGAGTACAGCATGCGCGTATGGCTGAACCCGGAAAGAATGTCCGCCCTGGAACTGACCGCCGGCGATATCGTTGACGCGTTACAGGCGCAGAACATCCAGGTGGCCGGCGGCAAGCTCGGCCAGCCGCCCATGCCGCTGGAAACCGCCTTCCAGTACACCGTGACGGCGCAGGGCCGCTTCAAGGATCCCCAGCAGTTCCGCAACGTCATCGTCAAGCGGGGTGAAGACGGTCGCCTGACACGGTTGGGGGATGTCGCGCGCATCGAGATCGGCGGACGGGATTACGTCCGCAACAGTTACCTCAACGGCAAGACCGCCGTGGCCATCGGTATATTCCAGCGGCCCGGCAGCAATGCCCTGGAAACCTCCGAAGCCATCATCAACCAGATGGAAGAGTTGTCGAAATCATTTCCGCCGGGCATCGAATACCAAATCGTATACAACCCGACGGAATTCATTGACCAATCCATCGAAGCCGTTTACACGACCATCTTCGAGGCCGTCATTCTCGTCGTCCTGGTCATTATTATTTTCCTGCAGTCCTGGCGCGCCGCGATCATACCGATCATCGCCATACCGGTTTCGTTGATCGGCACGTTTGCCGTCATGTCGGTCATGGGGTATTCGCTGAACAGCCTGACCCTGTTCGGTATGGTATTGGCCATTGGTGTGGTCGTGGACGACGCCATCGTCGTGGTGGAGGATATTCAACGCAACCTGGAAAAAGGACTGGCGCCGCGTGACGCCGCGCGCGTGACCATGACGGAAGTCGGCAGCGCCCTGATCTCCATGGCCCTGGTGCTGGTGGCGGTGTTTATCCCGACGGCGTTTCTCCCCGGTATTCCGGGACAGTTCTTCAAGCAGTTCGCGCTGACCATTTCCGTGGCCACGGTGATCTCGGCCTTCAACTCGTTGACACTCAGCCCGGCGCTGGGCCGCATCCTGCTACGTGCGCCGAAACACATTCACAACGGAGACAGGGAAACGGAAAAGCCGAATTTTATTTTCCGTATCTTTAACTTCCTGTTTGATCATTTCCGCAAAGGGTACGGCGTGCTAATCGGTTTCCTGGCGCGGCGCCCCATCATCATGATGAGCGTCTTCGTGATTCTGATCGGTTGCACATACCTGATGTTCCAGAAAGTCCCCGGCGGTTTCATCCCGCAACAGGACCAGGGATACCTGATCGTCTCGCTGGAACTGCCCAGGGGCGCTTCACTGCAACGCACGGACGAAGTCGTGGATAAAGGTACCCGCATCGCGCAGGAGATCGACGGCATTACCAATGTGGTTGCGATTGCCGGCCTTTCGGCGGCCACGTTTACCACTTCCAGCAACGCGGCCGCCATGTTCGTACTACTGGAACCGCATGCCGAGCGCGGCCCGGACCAGTCTTCCGAGGCCATTGTGCAAAAACTCAGTGCCGCGTTGAACAGTGTGCAGGAAGCGCAGTTTTACGTCATCGATCCGCCGCCGGTACGCGGTCTTGGCCGCGGCGGCGGTTTCAAAATGATCGTGCAGGACCGCAGCGGCCGTGGCCTGCAACAACTGGAAGCCGCCACCTGGGGCCTGGCCGGCGCGGCCAACCAGGATCCGAAACTCACCCGCGTGTTCAGCACCATCGATTCCAGCACGCCGCAGTATTTCCTGGACATCGATCGCACGCGCGCGGAAATGCTGGACGTGCCGGTGGATAACGTCTTCCAGGCCTTGCAGGTGTTTCTCGGTTCACAATACGTGAATGACTTCAACCTGTTCGGCAAAACCTACCAGGTGATTGCCCAGGCCGACGCACCCTACCGTTTCGACCCGACCGACATCATGCGCCTGCGGGCACGCAACACTAACGGCGACATGGTGCCGCTGGGTTCCATCGTCAAGGTACAACAGGTGCAGGGACCGGACCGGATCGTACGTTATAACCTCTACCCTTCCGCCGAGTTGCAGGGCAACGCCGCGCCCGGCATCAGTACCGGCGAAGCCATCAGCGAAATGGAAAAACTCGCCGACGCCAACCTGCCGGCAGGCATCGGTTACGAATGGACGGAAATCGCGCTGCAGGAAAAAATGGGCGGTAACGTCGGGATCTTTGTCTTTCCCCTGAGCGTACTGTTCGTCTTCCTGTTACTCACTGCGCAATACGAGAGCTGGTCATTGCCCGTTACGATCATCCTGATCGTGCCGCTCGTGATCCTGTTCGCACTCATCGGCGTGGATTTCCGCGGCATGGACAACAACATCCTGACGCAGATCGGGTTTATCGTGCTCATCGGCCTGGCCGCCAAGAACTCCATCCTGGTCGTTGAGTTTGCCCGGCAGAAAGAACACGAGGGATTCAACCACGTGGAAGCGGCCATCGAGGCAGCGAAAATCCGCCTGCGTCCCATCCTCATGACCGCGTTCGCTTTCATCCTGGGCGTGGTGCCGCTGATGCTGGCAACCGGCGCCGCGGCCGAAATGCGCCAGGTGCTCGGTACGACTGTGTTCAGCGGCATGCTGGGCGTGACCTTGCTGGGTCTGTTTTTAACGCCGGTGTTTTACGTGGTCGTTAGAGGCATCGTCACCCGCGGCGGCAAGGCAAAAGAATAAGTGCATTAAAATTCTTATCCCTCGAAGGGGAAGATTCAGGCGGGGTGTTAGGAAAATAAATCTATCCCCTTTATTGCTGCTACAGGGATGTATTAATGTAGCGGTCACATGGAGCGATAGAGCTACCCTGAGCCCCACCTCACTCTTTTATATACTTAAAACGGGCAGGGAACCGCCCTTTTTATTTGGGCCTGAAATAATGTGATCCAATTCACGATTTCGATAAACACTTCAGATAAGGCTATAACTTATACTGTCATAAGCAGCAGATGCCAAAATAGAATAACCGGAGGAAAAGAATACTATGAACAAATATATCAAACAGAGTCTGGTCACATTAGTGATGTTGGTTCCGTTTGTTGCCGTTGCCGAACCCCCGCCGTGGGCACCTGCCCACGGATACCGTGCGAAACACGGTCACGGCCATCACCATGAGTACAGGCACTACCGTGCGTATTATGATGAGGCGCCTGACTTTTATGGCCGTGTAGACAACGCCATATTATCCGGCACCTGCAACCGTGATTTAATCGGCGGCATGATTGGTGGTGCTGTTGGCGGTTATGCCGGCTCCAATATCGGCAGTGGAGACGGTAAACTGGCCGCCACGGCTGCCGGGGCATTACTGGGTTTCATCATCGGCCAGAATATCGGGCGCACCATGGACCAGGTTGACGTCCGCTGTACCGGTTATGCACTCGAGGTCGCGCCCGATAATCAGAGAGTAACCTGGAACAACCCGGATACGGGAAATCGGTATGCCGTCACCCCTACCCGCACGTATAACAATGGTGAGCGTTACTGCCGAGAATATACGTCACGTGCCGTCATCCATGGCCGCACGGAAGATGTCTACGGCACGGCTTGCCGCAACCCCGATGGCAGCTGGCAAATCATCAATTAACCAGTTCCCAACTTTCCTCCCCCTGCATTCTTCTCCCCTCCCTTGACGGGAGGGGATTAAGGGGAGGGTGAAATCAATAATATTCCTTCTCCCTAGAAAAAGGGCTCTGACCTCTTTTTTGCATCCCGGACAGCTTCGCTCTGGTCCTGACTGCTTGTTAGTTGATTTATTGCGCCGCAATATATAATTGGACGACACAAGAATTCCTTAATTAATTTCTCTTGTCTCTTGTATATAACAAAAAAAGAGAACATCATGTCCAATGAATGAAAGCCCAAAGTGGGCGTTATCTATATTTGTTTTAAATAACTCCTGCCTCTAAAGCATAACTTCATTTATTTTTTTATTCTGATTGTTATTGACTAGCGCTTCCATTCTACGTGCAGTTTGCAGTGGATAATGTTTTGAAAAGAACTGGGGGTAGGTGTTATGGCAATTCTTTCAGACACTTCTGGTGATGTCCCTTCCATAGACAACAACTCCAACGGTAAAGCAATTCAGGATACTAGTAAGAAAAACCGATGGCTGATTGCTGTGTCTGCTGTGGGTATTCATATCTCTATTGGCTCTGTGTATGCCTGGAGCGTATTTAACCTACCGCTGGAAAATGCCTACGGCTGGGCGAAAAGTGATATAGCCATCACCTTCAGCCTGGCAATTTTCTTCCTAGGCATGTCCGCTGCAGTCATGGGTCATTTCGTAGAACGTCATGGACCCAGAAAATCCGGCATGGTTGCAGCGATTTTCTGGGGTACGGGCCTTCTGGTTGCCAGCCTGGGAGTCAAGCTGGGAATCATTCAGGTACTTTGGCTGGGATATGGTGTACTCGGTGGCATTGGCCTGGGGATTGGCTATATCACACCGGTATCAACCCTGGTGAAATGGTTCCCTGATCGTCGCGGACTGGCAACCGGCCTGGCCATTATGGGCTTTGGTTTCGGTGCAGCCATTGGTGCCCCTGCCTACAACTACATCATGTCTGATGTTGCAGCCGGCAAGCTCGGTATGAGCGAGGAAGTCTATCGCTCCGGTATCTCCAGCTATAATTCCGCAAAAAAAATCCTGAAGGAAATTCATGTTCATAATGAATCTGCGGAAGACTATGACATGGAATGGTTATTCTCAGCCGTTACTGCTGCTAACAAGGATGAAGTACTGGGTTTGCTACCGGAAAAACTGGCAAAAGATGCAGACCCACAACTGGATAAGCTCAATAAGTCACTGAATAATTTTGAGCTGGCACCTTTCTGGGATATGCGGAACACGGACAAGTTCAGGAGTGCCATCGCATCTGGAATTTCTACAACCTTTCTCATTGTTGGCCTGGCCTATCTGGTGATCATGTTTGCGGCGGCGAGTTATATCGCACGTCCACCACAAGGCTGGATGCCGGCCAGCATGAAAGCCGCTGTCGATTCCGGCAAGAAAAAAATCATACCGGATTTGACCCAGATGACCGCCAACGCGGCAGTCAAAAGAGCGCCTTTCTATGGCTTGTGGATCATGATGTTTATTAATATCTCCTGTGGTATTGGCATTATTTACACCGCTTCTCCCCTGGCCCAGGAAAGTATTGGACTGTCCCCGGGCGAAGCCGCTGCTGTGGTAGGGATGATGTCAATATTCAACGGCCTGGGTCGTATAGGCTGGGCGTCTTTCTCAGACTTTCTTGGACGGGCCAATACCTACACGTTGTTTTTCGTAGTCGAAATATTTGCGTTCTATTTCCTTCCAAACATTACCAGCATCATCATGTTCCAGGTGG
>DATIPP010000119.1:0-4197 GCA_035471825.1 Gammaproteobacteria bacterium | reverse complement strand
ATCGCCGGCGAGAAAAACTCGACCATCGCGTTCCCCGTCCCGATGGACATCCTGATGCCGTTGGTCAAGGCAGCGCAGAAGAAGGAATAGATTAATCTATCAGGAATACAGAAGTCAGTAGCCGGTATTCAGAATAATTTCTTGTAACTTATGGCTTGTTACTGGCTTTATAACTTTCAACTTTTAAATGTTTTTATTGCTACTGGCACTGGTAAAAATGCCAGGTACTGGATACCGATTGGCCGGTGACCAAATTGGAAAGATTATAGTAGGCAGAAAAAATTTCAATTAAGGCATCAAAGTAAAACCATGCCTCCATTAAATCTCAATTGGCAACTCATAACGGCAATCTGCGTGGTAGTCTCTGCGTCATTCGGTATCGCACGGTTTATTGTCGTCTACCGCCAGCACCAGGCCTTCAAAAAAAACATTCGGCCCGGCGTGCGGCAGAGGCAGCAGGCCATATTCCAGGCTATTGAAGAGATCATCGAAAAGGCCAACCGGGAAACCTACCTGTCATCGGATGATGTGAACCGCTTCAGGCAAGCGACCAGTGATACAAAACACCTGTTCGAGATGGAACAACAGCGCTACCTGAAACAGCTCGGCCGCAAGGTCTCGGCACTGCACAAGGTCAGCGTCCCGCTGCAGACCATGAGCCTGACGAAGGAAAAATGGGACGACCTGAACCACAAGCACCTGACACTACTGAACTGGTTCGACGGCCAGGCGGAGATTGCGAGAAACAAGTTCAGGGATTACCTGACCACGGCACACTGGTAACGGAGGGATTACGGGTCATGGTTATTGCTACCGGGATTCCGCAACCACTATGAAAATGCTCACGCCCCCGAAAGTAATCCTGTTCGACTGGCATTCCACGCTGGTCGACACGCTGGATGCCATGTATCACGCGGTGGATGATACCATCGCGAAGTTCGGGGAACTGGGACTGATCGACCGGATGACCCCGCCGGGTAAAAGCAGGACCAGGGAAGATGCCAGGCTGGTCGATTACGTGCGCAAGCATCATAAACTGCATCCGAAGATCAAGAAGGAAGGGAAGGTATCAAGGACGGATATCTTTGAAATACTGTTCGATGACGATGAAGAGGCGAAGGAAATCGCGCACGATGAATTCAATAAAAACTACCGCAAGCACTTTGGCGAGATACATCCGTTTGAAGAAGGTATCGAGGAAATGCTGGCCGATCTCCGGCGCAGGGATATAAAAATCGGCGTGCTGACAAACCGTAACCGGGAATTCCTGGAACAGGAAATCAAAAAGATTGGTATCAACGGCTGGTCACATCATTTCAATACCCTGGTTTGCGGTGACGATGTCATCAGGCGCAAGCCGGCGCCGGACCTGATCCTGAAGGCCCTGGAAAACGTCGATGAAGAAGCGGATATGGATTGCTGGTATGTCGGGGACAGTACGACGGATACCGCCTGCGCGAAGGAGGCCGGCGTGACCAATATCTTTTACAACGGGGCGCAATGGGACGACGCCTGGCTGAAAAAAATATTTCCCGGCACGAAAAAACATCCGCACCAGCCCGATGCGGTGGTAGAGCATTTCAGTGAGTTCATGCAACTGGTTGAAAACAGCCTCTCAAATGCCGGCGAAGAAACCGTATGAAGTGCATTACGCGGCAGCCGGAATTGTATCTGAATCACCAATCACCCATTATGGCCCGTGGCAGTTTATTGTCTCCCCGGATTGAAAAGTTATGACAAGCAGCCAGGAGGTAAAACAGGATGCAAAGACCGAACAAACGGTCACCCGCCAGAAGATCCACGGCCTGATTTTGTGGATGGTGGCTATCGCGTCACTGGTAGTTGGTTATTACCTGTCTGAAATTCATTACCTGGACCAGCAGTGGTTGTCGCGCTCCGGCTGCTTCATCGTGATCCTGGGGATCTGGTCGGGAGTGGGCGGAATTATCGAACTGAAACTACTGCACCGCGGCCTCAACATCCAGAAGGCCATGGCGATGCACCGGACCCGGCGCGCCTTTCAGGCAGACAAGGAAAAAATGGAAAAGGCGCAGCAGGATATCCAGCAGCAGTTCCAGGACCGCCTGTCCAGCCTGCAAAGTGAACTCGGTGCGCACGTCGGTATTATCGAGGCCTCGTTACTGATAACCGGCACCTTCTTCTGGGGCTTCGGCGACCTGGTAAAATACTTTTAACCCCGGTCCTTAGCCTTCAGCCCCGGTCCCCCGTCGTGAGAACCTTTACCCGGCATCACCGGGCGGGAATGCTGGCAGACCATGCTCATTTGAACTATATTTTTCCGGATGAGCAGGGATGGAGGACAGGAAGCCGAAAATAATAAAAACAAGGGTTTATGAATTCTCATCAGTATTCTTCTGACTCTTCCATCTCATGATTCATGGGGGATGAATTATGAGATTTAACCATGCACGCCATACAGTATTCGTACTGATCGTTTTCACCACGCTGGCCGGCTGCGCCGGTCCCACCACGAAACGCCCCGAAGTCAACGAGGCCGCCGTTGCCGAGGAAGCAAAAAAACAACGGGAATTCGCGCTCCGGGAAGCGGTCAGGAATGAGCAGCGGTTACACGATGTCGCCTGGCCGATCCTGGCAGCGGGCCGGCCCCTGTGTATCGACAGGTACCGCCGTGCGACCGGCATCAAGTATTCAAATAAACACAATATCCCGGAGGAAATGCAGGATGCCGCCGTTTCCGAGTTCGACATGGGAGAAAACCTGCAGATCCTCGCCATAGCGGAAGGCTCACCTGCGGCCCTGGCCGGTCTGCAGGTGGGCGATATCATCATGTCGGTCAACGGGGAATCTGCACCGGTGGGCGAGGAGGCGGCAAAGAAGATGGCGGAACTGATCAAGGAACAGGGCGAAAAAAGTGATCAGCTCGACTTTGTCGTTCACCGGGAAGGCATCAGTAATACAATCAACGTCACACCGGTCGAGATTTGTGATTACCCGGTGCTCGTCGTCAACAAGGATGATGTAAATGCATTTGCCGATGGCAATAATATCTTTGTGACCCAGGGCATGATGGATTTTACCCGCTCGAACAATGAACTCTCCCTCGTCGTAGCGCATGAACTGGCGCATAACAACATGCGCCATATCAAGGCGAAAAAGACCAATTATCTTCTCGGTTTCCTCGCGGACCTTTTGCTGGGTGGACTGACCGGCGTGGATCTTGGAATCCGCTATGCCGCGGCACAGGCCTACAGCAAGGACTTTGAAGCGGAAGCGGATTACGTCGGCATGTATATCATGGCAAGGGCCGGAAACGAACTGGAAGGCGCACCGGAATTCTGGCGGCGGATGGGAATACGCAACCCGGAATCCATCGAGGACAATTACCTTGCCTCGCATCCCTCGACGCCGGAACGCTTTGTCGCCCTGGAAGATTCCATCGAGGAAATCCGGCAGAAACAGGAAACCGGCCAGGAACTCATGCCGAACATCGACGAGGCGGACAGGCAGGAGCGCGAACCACCGCCCGCACCGGCCGGCGCTGCCCAACTCGGCCTGGATTGATGTCTATAAGAATACAGTGATCTGTAGTTAGGAGGGTTTCACTATTCGCAAATCACTATTAGGACGGCCAGGCGGAGATCGCGCAGAAAAAGTTTAAGGATTATTTAACTATTTGATTATATAAACTATTGTTTTTGATATCTATATATACTGTATGTCTACTGACATAGATATTATTCGAGCAGCATTCGCTCACATATACCAGCTTGAATTAATCTATGATTCAGCTGTGCCAGATAAGGTACTAAAGGATGGATTTCTCTATGATGAAGAAGTCGTTTCGTTACGTGGGCCCCAAGGCATCTTTAAAGCAAAACAAATGCAGGAAGTAGCATTAAGTATTACGACGACAATCCCTCGCGGTGGGCAAAAGTCTGTTTATATTGACAAGGAGACGGACGATGGATTCTATCAATATTCATTTGAAGAATCAGACAGAGACAGAAACCACTATTTATATGCCAGTTATGAAAAATCAACACCCTTTATTTATTTTAAGGCTATAAAACATGCGATATATCAATGTATTTGGCCCTGTTTTGTTGAATCTATTGATGAAAAAAATCGGTTTTTTGCAGTTGTAGTTGGCAAAAAGCCACTTTTCTTAGAATCTATAAATACAATTAACTATGTGAAACCGGATGCTATAGAGGC
>DATIPP010000118.1:0-1973 GCA_035471825.1 Gammaproteobacteria bacterium | reverse complement strand
AGGCCAGGTCGGGGACCGTGTCGACCAGCGTGCCATCTACATCCAGCAGTACCAATTCCGGCTTGTTCAACATCATGATAATGCCAACCGGTTGGAGCAGGTTATGATTTGATCCCGGACAATTCGTCGCGCATTTGCCGGATGACAGCGGGATAATCCGTTTGTCCAAAAATGGCAGACCCTGCCACGAAAGTATCGGCACCGGCTTCGGCGATCCCACGGATATTGTCAGTTTTTACACCACCGTCCACCTCGAGCCGAATATCCATGGTGTTGTTGTCAATTATTTCCCGCGCAAGACGCAGCTTGTCCAGGGTTGACGGTATGAATGATTGTCCGCCGAAACCCGGATTCACCGACATCAGCAGGACCATGTCGACCTTGTCAAGGACGTAGTTCAGGCAATTGAGTGGAGTCGCCGGGTTGAAGACCAGACCGGATTTGCACCCGGAATCACGAACCAGTTGCAGGCTGCGATCGATGTGCTCGCTGGCTTCCGGGTGGAAAGTAATATAATTCGCGCCGGCACCGGCGAAGTCCGGAATGATACGGTCCACGGGTTTTATCATCAGGTGTACGTCTATCGGCGCGGTGATACCGAAATCGCGTAACGCCTTGACGATAACCGGTCCGAACGTCAGGTTGGGTACATAATGGTTGTCCATGACGTCCACATGGATGAAATCGGCACCGGCATCCAGCACGGCCTGTGCTTCATCGCCCAGCCTGGCCAGATCGGCCGACAATATCGACGGTGCAATTATAAAATCACGCATGAAGGATCCATTCCCGGGTAGCTCACCAGAGGGCGCAACTTTACCTGATAGTCCCGTTGATAGCCACTTGCCACCTGCCCGCATGATTTCGGCTTGCACCTGCCGGAGTTGACCTTATTATCGGCATATGCAGATGTTGCGACTCCCGGCCTTTTTGCTCCTGGCGGTTATGATCGTGGAAACGGTCCAGGCGGTATCGCCGGACAGTGGCAGGGAAAAGCTTATTGCAACCGAGCTGGCAAATGATCTTGACCTCGGCGAGATCCTCTGGCTGGAAACCGCGGCAGGCAACGAGTTTCCCGCCATTTTTTACGAGGCCTTCCTCGGCCATCACGATACGGGAATCATCCTGCTGCACGGACTCGGCGCCCATCCCGACTGGCCCGATGTCATCGCGCCGCTCCGGCGGGCATTACCGATGGAGGGCTGGCCGACATTGTCCATCCAGTTACCAATCCTGTCACTTGAAACGCCGGTCGGTTTTTACGGTGAAACGCTGAGAACCGCCAGGGCGAGAATTCACGCGGCTGTCCGTTACCTGTCGAAACTGGGATTCAGGAATTATGTGTTGCTGGGGTACGGATTTGGTGCCGCAACGGGGGTGCATTATCTCACGCATGTAAAAAAACACCGGATTGATGCTTTCATCGGCGTGAGCATGATGGCGCGCAAGTTTCTCAGCCCGGGCATCGATCTGAATGCCCGCTTGCGCGAAATTACCATTCCCCTGCTCGATATTTACGGCAGCCGGGACAATCCTGTCATTGTCAATACTGCGGCGGATCGGCGGCTGGCGCTCAAGTCAGCTGACAATACTGTCTATCATCAACTGGAGTTGCCGGACGCGGATCATTACTATGCCGGGCAAAGTACCGTCCTCGTGGAAGCCGTGAGTAACTGGTTACGTTCGGTCGAGACCATGTTTCAAATACCTGTCGGGGAGGAACCGGAGTAAATATGTTGTCACTGGCCATCGCCGTGCACGTGTTTACCGCCATTGTCTGGATCGGCGGCATGTTTTTCGCTGTGATTTGCCTGCGGCCCTCGCTTGGTCTTCTGGATGACCCGGCACAACGGCTTTTACTGGCTCGCGCAATACTGCAGCGTTTTTTCCGCTGGGTCTGGGTGGCCGTCCTCCTGTTACCGGCCACCGGTTTCTGGATGACGACCAGGCTTTATGACGGTTTTTCATGGCCG
>DATIPP010000117.1:0-5703 GCA_035471825.1 Gammaproteobacteria bacterium | reverse complement strand
AATATTTTTTTTCACCCTCACCCAAACCCTCTTCCCTCAAGGGAGAGGTTTTTTTTGTTTCTCCTCCTTGAGAGGGGAAACAGAAGCGGGGCTGATTAAAAGTCTTTCCCAACCAAAGACTCTCCACGCAAAAGATGTTTTTGTTCCTCCGCCCTTGAGGGGGAGGATAGAGGCGGGAGTAGTTAAAAGTTTTTCAACTTTTAACTTATTTCTTATTAGTTGTAGCTTGTAACTTAAAAAGTTATTTTTTCTTCCAGCTTCCGCTGCTGTCCTGGAAATACCAGCCCGAAGGTGCATTTGACACCCAGCGCCGCGCGAATGTGTCGCGGATATCATCTTCCCATTCCGGGTGGCCATTGGCGCGGGCGATTTCCGCGTACAGCGCGTTGCGATCCCGATTTTCGGCCGCGATGAGCTGGTTCACTTTATTCCGTTCCTTGATGGATACCGCTTTCGGATCGCGCAGGGTAAGCAGGCCCTTCCTGTCCATGCCGATAGCACCGCTGTTGTAATAAGGCTGCAACTGCGCGTTACGTTGCTTCATACTTTCTTTCAGCGCATTGATGGCAGGCGATGAGATATCGATATCGGCGGCCTGCGCATGTGCGGGAGATATGAGGAAGTCCAGCAGGTGGATTGCCACGCCGCGTTTCCCCGGCATTTCGTCCGATGATTGCTCATCATCCTCTTCCGGCGCCGGTTGCTGCATGCGTTCGAGTTTCTCACCGTAGATTTCCTTGATGATGCGGTCCGCCGCCTGTTCCGCGGCCGCGGCCGGGAAATAGACGTTCACGGTGATACAGCCGGTAATAAACAATAATACGGGTAATATTCTCATCTTGCGCACTGTCGTCATTGTGGTTTCCTCTTCATTTCAATTAATTATATTACATATGTGCCCGACTCAAAATCATGTACAGTAATTTTTTGGCCTGTTCTGGTTATTTGATTTCTGGTTTCTTTGTAGAAATCGTCTTCAGTCCCTGCACCAACACCGGCCAGGCAATGGAATGACCGGTGCCAATCACTTCAATCCAGGGTGGAAACAGGCCGCCACGGGAGACAATAATGAAACCGTCATCTGTTTCCCTGACGCCGCCCAGTTCGCACACGCCGTTAATCAACCGGCAACTGATCCCCAGGCGCCCGTAGGAATATTCCTGGAAAAAACGCAGAAATCCCTTTGACAGTGCATTGATCGCGCCACCACCGAGATAACCCAGGTTGTCCACCGCCTGCTGGCTGATGCGGTGCCGGCTGTCATCATCTTCCGGCGTCATCAGTTCCGCCTCGAAGTACACGGGACGCCAGGCCTGCAATTCCAGTTTATGCACCTTGCCTCCCAGGCGTCCCTGGATATAACCGAAGGAAAACCGGTTGGTCAAAAGTTCAAGGTCCAGCGAGCGGATATCGATGTCGGCTTTCAATACCGGCACAAGGCCAAACAGGTCCTCAATAGACAGGTTCCGGACAACGACATTGCCGTCAAATAAGCCGACGTTGATTTGGCCGTTCACTTCCAGGTTGCCGCGCTTATACGTCAGACCCTTGATGGTACTGGTCAGTTCGCCGGACATGAGCGGCCAGTTCATGGCGCGGGTAAAATCGGCCATGGCGATCGGTGTCAATTCACCATCCAGCCGGATGGTCATGTCTTCTCTGCCGAAGTCGGTAACATTCAGCGTATCGATACGCAGTTCACCGCCAAGCACCGGCACGTCTTCCCAGCTGACGACGTTAACTTCCCGATTGCTGGAGACGAGTTCCAGTTTCGCGGCGCCGGTGTCCAGTCGATAGATACCGGCGCCGATCCATGACAGGGTGGAAGTAACCGGTGTCGTTTCAGCATTGACAGTGAGCGAGCCATCAAGCCCCGCGATGTGAAAGCGGCCGTTGCCGTCATAAGCGTGCACGTCATCAAACACCATGTGAAGATCACCGAGCGCATTGTCCCTGATACCGGCCCTGGCTTTCAGTGCGCCGGCAGTTTCCATGCTGCTGAATTGGGAATCAAGCAGGAACGGTTGCAGCCATGTCGTGTAAAGTTTCCCGGTATCATTAGTGGATAATGCAACATCCGCCTGCTGTATCTGCACGTTTTCACCCCGGATAGCGACCGCCTGCACGTTCGCCGCCATCACGCCGGCATGCTCGATATCGAGTTGCCGTATGGCAACCTGCTGCAGGGAATCATCAAGTGTCGTATCAATGGAAAAACGCAACGGGTGTTTGGACAATTCCAGCGCGATACCGGGACAGATATTGCCGATCGTGATGCCGGGTTCGACGAATACCGCGCCATCTTCGAGATCGCCTTCCGCCTGGATGTGCCAGCCGTCCCGTGCCTCGATATCGAAATGAATCTCCCCGGAAAAATCCTCCGCGGCATTGGTGCCGTAGAAACCGGCCTTTTGTGCACGCAGTACACCACCAATCGCGTGTAAATCCGGCCCGTTACCGTCAAGGGTCACATTGATATCCACGCTGCCGCTTTCATCGGAGTAATTCGCCGGCCAGATCCCGTGGGTTTCAAGCGTCTTGCGCAGCCACGGTAACTCCACCCCCTTGCCCTGGATCGCAGCATGCCAGCCATCTGCATTAAACATCGCGGTAGCGGCAATACCGCCCTCGCCCGCGTCGATGCCGGACAATGCAATCCGTCCTTCACTGCCGTCAAGATGATAATCCATCCCGATACGGCCACTGATGTTTCCGAGGACTTTACTCCGGGCCTGGAAACTGCCGTCCCGGCACCGGATGACGGTGGCAGTGAGTAAAGCGCCTTTGCAATCGATTTCCAATTGCTCGAAATCACCCGCGCGAGGTAACAATAAGCGGGCCACGGTAATGTGCAGTGAAGCGTCCTTCCCGGTACCGTAGGCAATTTCAACGGCCACGTTTTCCGTCGACACATTATTATATTCAATACGGCCGAGACTGAATTCCACCCGGTCAACCGCGACCACCTGCCATGCGATACTCAGGACGAACATGCCGGTGATCGTGCACAGCATGTGTTTCAGGGTTCTGTTTGAACCCGTGGTTACTCCGGCTTTACCTGGCATGGCGACATTCTATGCCATAGAGACTGATCGCGTGAAAAGTTAACCGGGTTTTTGCCGATTTGCGCCGGGTCTATTACCATTTGTCCCGATGGACGATAAAGGACGTACACAAACCGGGAATCCCGAATCAAGAGTTGAATTACGGCGCATGGAAATCCCGACGCGTTTCAGCGACGTGGATGCCCAGGGCCATATCAATAACCTTGCCTACCTGGAATACATGCAGGAATGCCGCGTGCAATGGTTCCTGGACCTTGACGTGCGCGATGAATACGGGACCGTTGTTGTCAATACGCATATCGAGTACCTGCAGGAACTGTTCTACCCGGGCTCTGTCACCGTGATCATGACCGGTTCCGACCCGGGCCGTTCCAGTTTTATGTCGCATTTCGAGATATGGGCGCCGGATGAAAACGGAACGCTTTCCGCCAGGGGTTATGCAAAGATGGTCTTTATCGATCCGGAAAAACGCAAATCGGTTCCCCTCCCCGATATCGTGCGAAACAAGCTGAAATAACAATCCTGTTACCTCGTTTTGTCAGCTGGTTTATACTGTTCGCATGCTCGAACAGATCCTGATATTTCTTGCGGCCGCCGTGCTGGTCGTGCCGGTTTTCAAGAAATTCGGGTTCGGCACCGTTCTCGGTTACCTGACCGCCGGCATTTTAATCGGTCCCTGGGTTTTCCGGCTGGTCACGGACGTCGATACCATCCTGCACTTCTCCGAGTTCGGCGTCGTGTTGCTGCTGTTCGTTATCGGCCTCGAATTGCAACCCTCGCGCCTGTGGGTGTTGCGCCGCTCGGTATTCGGCCTCGGCAGCGCCCAGGTCATCCTGTCGACCATCGCCATTGCCCTGCTGTCACGTATCTACATCCAGGACTGGACCATCTGTTTCATTATTGGCGTGAGCGCGGCGCTGTCTTCCACGGCGTTTATCCTGCAAACGCTTGCCGAACGAAATGAACTGTCTATGCGTCACGGACGCGAGGCATTTGCGGTTTTACTGTTCCAGGACATCGCCGTCATTCCTTTGTTGGCGATCATTCCCCTGCTCGGTACTTCCGTGGACGAAGTTTCAGGCAGTAACGCCTTGCTGGAAATACTGAAGGCGCTGGCGGTGATCGCGATCCTCGTCGTAGTGGGCCGGACGGTATTGCGATACCTGTTCCGCGGCGTGGCCCGGTTCGGTAATCGCGATATCTTCACCGCGGCGGCACTGTTCGTGGTTATCGGTACTGGCGTGTTGATGGAACATGCCGGCTTGTCCATGTCGCTCGGCGCTTTCCTGGCCGGGATGCTGCTGGCGGATTCCGAGTTCCGGCACCAGATCGAAGCCGAGATTGAACCCTTCAAAGGGCTTTTGCTGGGGCTTTTCTTCATCGCGGTCGGCATGTCGGTCAACCTGGGACTGATCGGGAAGATGCCGGTGGTACTGATCGGGCTTGCACTATTATTGATCGTGACCAAGTTTATCGTCATGTTCGCCATCAGTCGCTTGATCGGAAACTCCAATAAAGACGCGCGCAACCTCGCCATCACCCTGCCCGCCGGCGGTGAATTCGCGTTCGTGCTCTTCACCGCGGCAAACAACGCGAACATCATTGACAGCCAGACCAACGAGCAGCTGATCGTCATCATCACCCTGTCCATGCTGGTTTCACCACTGCTGATGATGGCCAACGACAGGTTTTCCAGGCGCTGGGCAGAGAAACACGTAGAACCGGAATACGACCGCATCGATGAACCCGGCAACCCGGTCGTTATCATAGGTTTCGGGAGGGTCGGCCAGATTATCTCGCGACTCCTGCACATGCGCGGCATCCATTTTACCGCGCTGGAGAATGACCCAAAGCAGGTGGACTTCGTGCGCAAGCTCGGCAACAAGATCTATTATGGCGATGCAACACGCCCGGAACTGTTGCGCGCCGCGCACATCGACCAGGCGAAGCTGGTAGTACTGGCCATCAACGACATCGAGACCTCGATGCGGATCGCCCGCATACTGCGGGACGAATACCCGAACCTGCCCATATTTGCCCGTGCACATAACCGGCTACACTGCTATAAATTACTTGATCTGGGGATCCAGGTGATGTTCCGGGACACCTTCTACTCCAGCCTGAAGCTGGGAACGGAGATACTGAAGGGCCTGGGGATACCGGACGAGGAAGCGGAACGCACCGTGGAAATGTTCCGCGAACACGACGAGGACCTGTTGAAACGCCAGCATGCGATCTACAAGGACGAGGAGGCTTACCGGGAGACGGTGGTCAAGTCGAGGGCGGAGTTGGCTAACCTTTTTGAAGAGGACATTTCCTCCATCAAGGATAATTAAGCCCATAAAACAGCGCTAACTTCGTTAAAAGCTTTCTTAAAATGCTCATTTACCAGCATGTAAACTCCGCTTTTGCGAAAGCTTTCTGCCTCGTTATCATCTGTTTTATGAACTTAATCTAAAAATATGCTGCGCTTCTCCCAAAACCGGGCGCCTCATTCTTGAACAAAATAGCTGCTTTATAGTTACGTCATATTTTTGCGCAGGGCTTCCATTCTGCGTATGTTATCGCTTATTATCTGTACCGGCGCGGCTACTGCACCTTGCCCCGTAAAATGCCCGGATTATTATCATCATGAATC
>DATIPP010000116.1:0-3563 GCA_035471825.1 Gammaproteobacteria bacterium | reverse complement strand
TTGAAAAAAAAGCGAGAAACTAACAAGTCTTGATTAAAGGCACGACGATGTTATGCAGAAAAAATACCTAACATCCATTTGGTTACTGATTATCCCTCTCTGGATTTCAGGGTGTGAAACGGGACCCGTAAGGCAACATGTAATAGAAGACATGGAAAAAACCGTCAGTGACTCTGTCGCATTAAACAATCAGCAGGAAGATGTGCCTGAAGACATTTCGAAAGCATTGATTCCGACCATCACACTGGATTCGACCGAGGTACCGGAAATTGAGGACGAACAACGCTTCGATATCTCTGTAAACAATGTCGATTCCGAACAGTTTTTCCTGAGCCTGGTGGATGGCACGCAATATAATATGGTTATTCACCCGGAAGTGACGGGTACCATTACACTGAATCTCCGCAATGTCACCATCCCCGAAGTCATGGAAGCCGTGCGCGATGTCTATGGCTTCGAGTTTGTCAGGACACCCTATGGATTCCAGGTCTTGCCAGGGCGCCTGCAGGCGCGTATCTACCAGATTAACTATCTCAATATCGAGCGCACCGGCAGCTCCCAGACATCCGTGAGTTCCGGTTCCCTGACCCAGGCCGATAGTACCGCCTCCGGTAACGATGCGGATATTCTGGGAGTTGGAAACGACCGTAGAACCGTAGCCAGTTCACAAATTAATACACAACAGCCCGAGGCAACCTTCTGGCAGGAATTGAAGACTTCCATCGAGGCCATTGTCGGTACCGGCCAGGGGCGCAGCGTGGTGGTAAATCCCCAGTCCGGCGTTGTAGTGGCGCGGGGCCTGCCAAATGAATTGCGCGAGGTTGAAACCTTCCTTCAGGCCACGCAACTGGTGGTACAACGCCAGGTCATTCTGGAGGCAAAGATTCTCGAGGTCACCCTGAATGATAATTTCCAGACCGGGATCAACTGGAGTGCGCTTCTCGCCCCCGGTAATAATACCATTGGCGCCGGACAGATCGGAGGTGGTAGCGTGCTGGTGAACGAATCCGGGGTCAGTGATATCGCCGGCATTACCGATACTATATCGGACTTTGCCGGGGTGACCGATGATGCCGGGTTCCCCGTCTCTACCGGTCTGTCATCGGCATTCGGAGGCGTGTTTACCCTGGCGCTTAACCTGGGCGATTTTGCTGCGTTCATCGAGTTACTCGAAACACAGGGTAATGTCCAGGTGCTTTCAAGTCCCCGCGTTGCGACCCTGAATAACCAGAAGGCCGTCATCAAGGTCGGCACGGATGAATTCTTCGTCACCGAGGTCACCAATACAGTTAGTTCCACCACGGCCACGACCAACTTTTTCCCGACGATTGAATTAACGCCGTTTTTCTCGGGTATTGCCCTGGATGTAACACCGCAGATAAGCCAGGGCGGTGTGGTGACGCTGCATGTACACCCGTCCGTAAGTGAAGTCGTGGACCAGCAGAAAACAGTGACGCTGGGTAATGCCACCCAGCAGTTGCCCCTGGCACTCAGTACCGTGCGGGAATCGGATAGTATCGTGCGTGCGAAAAACGGCCAGGTCGTTGTTATCGGCGGCCTGATGCAGGACCGGATTAAAGATAGCGAGGCCAAACCCCCGGTACTGGGGGATGTGCCACTGGTCGGCAATCTCTTCAAGCACCAGCGAAAGGAATCACAAAAGAGCGAGCTGGTAATATTGCTCAAACCGACCGTGGTGGAAGGCAGTAGTGAATGGAACGGGGCATTGACTCAGTCCGGCGAGTCACTGAAAAAACTGCACAAAGAAATGAATGCGCCACCGCCGAATAATTTCCTGAATAACCTGTTCAAGAAACCTGCGGAACAGGAGCAGTAGTCATGTATCTCGAGAACTTCAATCTCAACGAACTGCCGTTCAGTATCACTCCCGATACCAGTTATTTCATGAACCGGGCGGGCCACCAGGATGCACTGAATGTATTGCTGGTTGCCATACGCAGTGGAGAAGGTTTCGTCAAGGTAACCGGTGAAGTCGGTGTGGGCAAGACCCTGCTGTGCCGGAAACTGATGAAATCCCTGGGTCAGCATCACCGGGTCGCGTATATTCACAATCCCTATATCAAGCCGGACAGTCTGTTGTATGCAATAGCCGACTCACTCTCCGTGCCGTATACCGAAAAGGTATCGCAATATACATTGATAAAACTTATCACCAGTGCCCTGATGAAAAGCAGCAGAGAAGGGCGGCAACTGGTGATCTGCCTGGACGAAGTACAGGCTATGCCAGTGCAGACACTGGAAGCCCTGCGATTGCTCACCAACCTGGAAACCGAAAAGCAAAAACTTCTGCAGGTAATTTTATTCGGTCAACCGGAACTGGATGCTCTGCTGAATCAGCCATCCGTCAGGCAATTGAAGCAACGGATAACATTCTCTTACCGATTGCTGCCGTTGAACCGGTTTGCGATGAATACGTATATCAATCACCGTTTGCATATCGCCGGTTACGAAGGTAAATCCCTGTTTTCAAAAAAAGCAATCGAGCGTGTCTATCGTCACAGCCAGGGGATTCCGAGATTGATCAATATTATCTGTCACAAATCATTGATGTGTGCCTATGGAGAAGGTGCCCGGAGTGTTACTCACAGACACGTTGAGACCGCAATCATGGACATGGAGGAAACACGACATTCTTCCGGTACCGGTATCAGACATTGGCTGCACGAACGGGGACGCTGGTTACTTGGCAGTCTGGGCGTGCTTGGCTTTTTGTTTGTCAGCGGTGTATATGTGACAGGAGGTGTCCTGTCATGAGCCTGATAAACAAGTTGCTGCAGGATCTTGAAAAAAGGGAAGCGCATTTCGATGAACCTCCGGGTTCAATCCTGGACGGCCTTTATTCTGCCTATGACGTGGAACAGCGGTCGGTATGCCGCCGTCCCATTATCCTTGTTATTTTCGGCTTAGTGGTACTTGTCCCGGCAGTGATTGCAGGTCTGGTGTTGAACCCTGTTTCCATTGCTTACTTGCAGCTAAAATCGGGCAATATCGGCAAGATCGGGGGCCCCGCTGTTTTGGAATCAGGTGAAACTGTCCAGGCAGAAAATGAAACTGCCGGGTCGGCACCAGTTGCAACCAGATTAGTCCCCGGAAATGAAACTGTCACGACCGGGACCGGTAGCAAGGCCGTTCATTCATCGGGTAACATGCAGCTGCGCCTGGACCAGGGCATTACTGTAAGACGATCTGCAGAACTTGTTCCGGCCGGGCTTCCGCCTGCAACGCCGGAATTATCCACATCTCCCCCGGCCTCAACGGCAACGGTATTGCTGGAACGCGAGCAACAAGGACTTGTTCTCAGTTTTCAATTGACAAGGAAGGTGCCCTACCAGGTCTATACACTGGATTCACCACACAGGATCGTATTCGAACTTGACGATATACGTCTGGATAAGCTGCCGGACTTCAGCGATATCGATAACATTATTGCAGTCAGGAAACACCGGAACAAAAGCGGGCAGTTACGCTTTGTCATAGAGTCCGCTGCCCCGTACATTATTGATCAGACAAACATGCAACAGCTTGGTAATCATTATGCCCTG
>DATIPP010000115.1:0-3196 GCA_035471825.1 Gammaproteobacteria bacterium | reverse complement strand
ATAAGCCATGTCTCTACGGGTACATTACCCGCCTCGTCCTGATATTCAGCATGAAAGATCCCGGATCCGGGCGGTTCGATCTCCTCTTTGTCCGGTTCAAGATCGATATCATGAATATTCGTCCACTGGTCGACGAGTTCCTGCTGGTTTTCCTCGTTGACCCGGTCATCGTCGCCGCCATGCCAGATCGAGATGACGGGCCAGGGTCCGTCGTAGTTCACGTAGCCGTTGTTTCTCAGAAGATCACCCCAGTCTTCCGGTGATTTGTCTGTTCCCTCCATGCATTCCTCGGCATTCTGCAGTGCATAGTACGAGTACCACCAGTTGAATATATCCCAGAAGTATTTTTCCGTCATGGCGCAATAGGCCGGTCCGCCCCCGCTGGTTGCCCCGCCGGTGAACACGTCCGGGTAGGACCCCAGTAAGATTGGCACCAGCCAGCCGCCGGCCGAGAGGCCCTCGACATAAATGCGATCGGGATCAATGGAATGGTCGGACTGCATGCGTTCGATCATCTCGATAATGGAGTAGATCTCGCCCTCGCCGCGCCGGGTATTTTCTGCCTCGAACCAGTTCCAGCAGCGATACGGGTTATTGATAACTTTTTGTTCCGGGAAGACGAGGTAGAATTTCAATTCGTCGGCTACATCCAGCCAGCCGTTTTTCGAATAGATACCGGCATCCTGCGTGCAGCCGTGCAGGGAGACCACGAGCGGGGCATCGGGCGGAACTTCTTCGGGAACGTACTTGTACATGCGGATGTTGCCGGGATTATCACCGAAATCCTCGACCGGTGTGAGTGACTCTGCACGGATCGGTGAAAATGCCAGTGTTATAATAATGAGTATTACTGCGAAAGATTTCACTATGACAGTAAAAAACCAGTTATAAGTTACAAGCTCTATAAGATATAAGGATTAAAAATAGTTACAAGCTGTAAAAATCAGGACTGAGGACTGAGAGTAATTGTTTAACCGGGTTCCGGTACTGGATCGGAGGCCAGCACATGCTTCCGCCAGAATGACGATTTTCTAATAGCTGGCAGCTAATGGCTAATACCTTTTTTATAATGGCTGAAGTTTCATTTAGATTTTACGAGGAGTTGAATGATTTCCTGCCCCCGGACAGGAGAAAGCAGGATTTCACGATTCCTTTCCGGTCGCAGAATTCCATCAAGGACATGATCGAATCGGTCGGGGTGCCGCACACGGAGGTGGACCTTATCCTGGTGAACGGGGAATCGGTGGATTTCAATTACATCGTCCGGCCCGGTGACCGGATCAGCGTTTACCCGGAATTCGAGGCGTTCGATATTGCCAACCTGACCCGGTTACGGCCGGAACCATTGCGCCGCACCCGCTTTGTCCTGGATGCGAACCTCGGCAAGCTGGCCCATTACCTCCGCTTGCTGGGTTTCGATACCCTGTATGAGAATGACTGGGACGATGCGAGGCTGGCTAGCATCGCCGCTGCCGGAGACAAGCGCATCCTGCTCACCCGCGATCACGGCCTGCTGAAACGCAAAAAGGTGACGCACGGATATTTCGTGCGCAACGATAACCCGGAGAAACAGGTCCGGGAAGTCTTGTCGCGATTTGATCTGTATGACTCGGTGCGGTCGTTTACACGCTGCACGCAGTGCAACGGCCTGATCCGACCGGTTGACAAGGAGCAGGTGGTGGAGCGTTTACCGTGCCGGGTGGCGGAGGCGTTTGACAGGTTCTCAATGTGTGATACCTGCGGAAGGATTTATTGGCAGGGGAGTCATTACGAACATATGAAACGGATCATCGATGATTTATTAAATAAAGAGACAATGATAGTGGGTAGCAAGTAGTGGGTTGTAAGTTATCAAAGACTTGATTCTAACTACCGACAACGGATAACCAATCATCCAATTTTAACCGGATTCGGATTCGGGTACTGGATCGGAGTCCAGCACATACTTCCGCCAGAATAACGAATTTCTTATAGCTGGTAACTTATGACTAGTAGCTTTCAGAATGTTCTATAGTTACTGGTTACCTGCAATACATTACAACGATATCAATGGGGGTAATCATGAATGTTCCTGAAATTACTGGAAAACTGCTGGAAGCCAAGCGGAAAAAGCACCTGAGTTTCACGGATATCGGCGACAAGATCGACAGGGACGAGGTCTGGGTGGCGGCACTGTTTTACCGCCAGGCAAGTGCCTCGGAAGACGAGGCGAATACGCTGGCAAAAGCACTGGGACTTGGCAGGGATGTTGTCATGGAACTGACCGAGTTCCCCCTGAAAGGCCTGGGGCCGGTCGTTCCCACCGACCCGCTGGTATACCGTTTTTACGAGATCATGCAGGTCTACGGGATGCCCCTGAAATCCGTCATCCATGAAAAGTTCGGCGACGGCATCATGAGTGCCATCGATTTCACGATAAACGTGGACAGGGAAGAAGATCCCAAGGGCGATCGCGTGAAGGTTACGATGAACGGCAAGTTTTTGCCGTACAAGAAATGGTGAAAAGATAGCTACAAGCCATTAGCTATTTGTCAGTAGTATTGTTTATTAAAATCGCCTGGTTAACTGGATTCCGGATCAAGTCCAGCATGATCAATCATAAGTTATAAGACTTGTTAATATGAACTACTTCGATATTACGTCAAACCGGGAGCCGTTGCAGGTCGGCGAGGTCGGTGTGTTGCAGCACCTGAACCGGCAGACTTTGAACGGGTTGATTGCCGAGGTGACGGGAGAGCTGAAAAGAAGGTTTCTTTACAGTCTCAGTAATCCCGCGGATTCCGAGGTCTGCCTGGCCTACAAGATCCTGGTTCCCGGTTACCCGGCTGATAAACGGATAGAATGGTGTGTGAAGGCGCACCAGTTACGAAGGATTAATGGAGAGAGAAACCTGGACGAAACGATGAAGACAGAGCCGATTTGCCTATTAATAAGTACAGAGTGATGAGGACTGAGGACGATTGTTTGACTGGATCCTGCCGTCCGCCAGAATGACAAGTTCTCATTGCCAGTAGCTAATGGCTAATAGCTTGTCCTATATATCCTCCGAGCTCCCTTCCCGCTGTTCGGAACGATGACCAGACAAGATTCCCCGACAGGCTCGGAATGACAGGGTGTTAGTGTCATCTCGACCGAGCGCAGCAAGCGGAGAGAGCCCACAACCGGTTCCGGGATGATCCCGAAGTGAAGTTTTAAA
>DATIPP010000114.1:0-8419 GCA_035471825.1 Gammaproteobacteria bacterium | reverse complement strand
CCGTGAAGTAGCGGACTGGAACAACATAAGTGAACCTTACGTCATATATCCGGGACAGAGAATATCGCTGGTTGCACCAGCGCGAAAAAAGGCAAAACCGCTGACCCCCGGACCGATCGTCTCCCGTGATAAGCCGGTTTCCGGTAAAGCCCCGGAAAAAGAACCGGCTGCCGATGCAAAAACGCCGGACAGGAAAACACCCGCAGAAAAAAACAACAGACGTAACCTGAAGGGACCGTTGCAGTGGACCTGGCCAGTCAGGGGACGGGTTGTCAGTTCCGATACTCCGATTTCGAAAAAAGGAATCGATATTGCCGGGAATCTCGGCCAGGTGGTGAATGCCGCCGGTGAAGGTGAAGTCGTCTATAGTGGCAGTGGACTTCTGGGTTACGGAAGGCTTATCATCATTAAACACAATGATATATACCTGAGCGCCTACGCTCATAACAGGGAATTACTCGTGAGTGAAGGCGATTACGTCAGGGCCGGGCAGAACATTGCCCATATGGGACAGACAAGCAATGGAAGGGCCCTGTTACATTTCGAGATTCGCAAAAACGGGGAACCGGTGAATCCGCTTGAATATTTGCCGAAACTTTGAGTTGTAATTGAGTCAACTTACGGATCATGTCCGCGAGCATCAAAAAAGACACTGATGATAACAAGGATGAAGAGGTAACGGATGTTGATCCATTCGACGACACCACGGCAACCCCTGTATCAACGGAAAAGAACAAGGGTGAAGTGGTCAATGAGACTAATGAGAGTGACTCCTATGCGCCGGGCATGATTCCGCAGGGTGACCTGGATGCGACCCGCATTTATCTTGGCCAGATAGGCTTTTCCCCTTTACTTACCGCTGAAGAAGAAGTGTATTTTGCGCGCAAGGCGCTGCAGGGGGATGCAGGCGCCAGGGCGCGAATGATTGAAAGCAACCTGAGGTTGGTGGTCAAGATCGCCCGGCGTTATATGAACCGTGGGCTGCCGTTACTGGATCTGATCGAAGAGGGCAACCTGGGTCTGATTCGCGCGGTGGAAAAATTTGATCCCGAGCGGGGATTCCGGTTTTCCACCTATGCCACCTGGTGGATCCGCCAGACTATCGAACGTGCCCTCATGAATCAGACCCGCACCGTCCGCCTGCCTATTCACATCGTCAAGGAAATCAATATCTATCTGCGCGCTGCACGCAAGTTGTCGCAATCACTGGATCGTGAACCCAGCCCGGAGGATGTTGCAGAAATGCTCGACAAGCCGATCGAGGAAGTGAAGCGCATGCTGGGTCTGAATGAACGTATTACCTCGGTGGACATGCCATCGGGTTATAATTCTGACAAATCCCTGCTGGATACACTGCCGGACGAGCAAAATGTCGATCCGTCCATGTTGTTGCAAAACAGCGACGTCAAGCGGCATATTGATACCTGGTTGTCACAGTTAACCGAGAAACAGTGTGCTGTGGTCGAGCGAAGATTCGGTCTGCATGGTCGTGAAATCTCGACACTGGAAGAAATCGGCGAGGAACTGGGTGTCACCCGGGAACGGGTCAGGCAGATCCAGATCGAGGCTATAAAACGTCTGCGGCAGATCCTGGAGCGGGAGGGATTCTCGCTGGATTCACTCTATATGGATACCTGATTGTGGCGGCGGTATCCCGGACTCAACGAATCATGATCAATCCCGCCACGACCTTGCGTTCCTCGCTGGCGAGCAGGTTGTAACAACGACAGGCCGCGCCGGTGTCCATTACCTCTATCCCGATATGACGACATTGAATGTCGGCGAGCATATCACTGGCCGGAAACAGCAATTTTGCGCCGGTACCGAGGAGGATGATTTCGGGATCGAATTCAAGCAACTGTTCCATATGTTGCATTGCGAGATCGTCGAATGACTGCGGCGGCCATTCCGGATCCAGTTTATCCGGAGTCAGGATCACGCTCGCGGTGTAAATTTCCTTATTAATGGAAACCCGGCCTTTTTCGTACCCGTCAATCCGGTACTGATTATCAGCATGGGTATCGAGTTCTATTTTCATGCGTGTAAAGACAGTATTCGCTATAGTAATGGTGTGATTTTAAAAGAAAAAACATAATAGGGAGGATAACAATTGAAAATAATATTGCTAGGTCCGCCGGGTGCCGGGAAAGGAACGCAGGCGAATAATATCAGGAAGAAGTTCAATATTCCCCAGATCTCGACCGGCGACATGTTACGGGCTGCAGTCAGCGCGGAAACACCATTGGGCAAGGAAGCGAAAAAGGTCATGGATGCCGGCGAACTGGTTTCCGATGATCTGATCCTGCAACTGGTCAAGGAAAGAATCACTGAAGATGATTGCAAATCCGGATACCTCTTTGACGGATTTCCGCGGACGATTGCACAGGCCGAGGGCATGAAAAAATTCGGTATTGATGTCGATGTCGTGGTCGAAATCCAGCTGGACGATGAAACGATCATCGAGCGACTGAGCGGACGACGAGTGCATCCCGCATCCGGCCGTATTTACCATGTGATTTTCAATCCGCCGAAGGAAGATAATATTGATGACATAACCGGTGAAAGTCTTGTGCAGCGCGATGACGACCGGGAAGAAACGGTCCGAAAGCGGCTCCAGGTCTATCATACACAGACATCGCCACTCATCGATTATTACAAGTCAGAGGCGGAATCCGGCGGTATTCGCTATGTTGAAATTGACGGATCGGCTGAGGTTGATGCAATCACCGAAAAGATAATCGACGCAGTTTCCTGACAGTGAAATGCATCGTCGAAGCGCAATCCGGCAAACATTGCCGGATTGTTTTTTTTATCCGGATTTATTTGTTGTAAAAAAACAAAGGTCCTTTTTCATATCTCATGTAATTCGTTAATTTCCCATTTTTTTGAAATTCACATAGAAAAAACAAAAATCCTTACTATAATTGTTTGCGAGTTTGTAAAACTTGTTGTATAAATGTCGATGTTTAAATCCATCCTAGATTCTAGGGGAGTCTAAATATGGCAAAGAAGACTGCGAAAAGACGTACCTCGAAGAAGAAGCGTGCTGCTAAACGCAAGACGGCAAAGAGAAAGACAGCGAAGAAAAAGACTGCCAAAAGGAAAACTGCCAAGAGAAAAACCAAGCGTAAGGCCAAGAAGAAAAAGGCCAAGCGCAAAGTGAAGAAGAAGGCCAGGAAGAAAAAGGCGAAGCGCAAGGCCAAGAAGAAGAAGGCCAAGCGCAAGGCCAAAAAGAAAAAGGCGAAGCGCAAGGCCAAAAAGAAGAAGGCCAAGCGCAAGGCCAAGCGAAAGGCCAAGCGAAAGGCCAAAAGGAAAACGGCCAAGAAAAAGGCCAGGAGACGTACCAAAAAAAAATAATAACTCGTCATTAACCCCGGCCCAGCGCGACCGGAAACGACGCGCCGAGGCCAGGGCAAAAATAAAGGCGAGAAGGGCCCGAAACCTGCAAATAGCCAGGAAACTGGCAAAAAATTCAACCCTTTAACCGGGTTGATGGCAGGACCGGAACCCTTCAGAAATTAAAGGCCCCATAATTATATGGGGCCTTTTTTTATGATTTTGCCGCGTACATTATTAAGGAGTATTCTGCGTTGCAGCAAAAGATCCCCCTGTTAGAGTTGCCTGTATTTCATGCCCCGAAAACCCGCCCGTAAAAAACGTAAATCACGTTCCCACCGGCGTCGATTCCTGTTTCGATGGACTGTGTGGTTGCAATTATTCATCATTTTAATTTTTTGCAGTGCCGCATATGTGCTTTGGCTGGATCATCGTATCCGGCTCGAGTTTGAAGGTAAACGTTGGGCATTGCCTGCACGTGTTTATGCCAGTCCAATGGAATTGTATGCCGGTCTGTCGATTTCCAACCCGCAAATGCAACACGAATTGAGATTGCTGGGCTATCAACAGGTAAATCGCCCCGATTCAGCGGGTGAATTTGCCGTATCAAGCGATCACATTGTGCTGGTCAGTCGGCGGTTTGAATTCTGGGACGGAGTGGAAGAGTCCCGGCATGTCAAACTGGAATTCGACAACGGGAATATCGACAGCATGGTCGATAACAGAACGACAAATCCAATCCCCGTCGTGCGACTCGATCCACTCTTAATCGGCAAAATATATCCCGAGCACAAGGAAGACAGGGTGCTGGTTGAAGGCAACAGCATACCGGATGATTTGATTAATGCCCTGGTTGCCGTAGAGGACCGCGATTTCTTCAGTCACTTCGGTATCGATCCAAAAGGCATCCTACGGGCGGCCTGGGTCAACCTGCTTGAAGGTGACATAAGACAGGGTGGAAGTACCCTGACCCAGCAACTGGTGAAGAATTTCTTTCTGAACCGGGAAAGAACACTGTGGCGTAAATTCAATGAAATGATCATGTCGCTTATACTGGAGTATCACTACAGCAAGCGCGAAATTCTCAGCGCCTACGTCAACGAGATCTACCTGGGACAACACGGTTCGCTTGCCATTCATGGTTTCGGTACCGCCTCGGAATACTATTACTCGCGCCCCCTGAATGAATTACAACTCGATCAGGTTGCCCTGCTGGTTGGTCTGGTGCGCGGGGCTTCCTATTACAATCCGCGCCGACATCCTGAACGGGCAAAAAAACGCCGCAATCTCGTTATCAGTCTGATGGAGGAACAGGGCTACCTTGATCCGAAGCTCGCGAATCATGCCAGGTCACGCGAACTGGGTATTACCGACAGCCCCGGGTGGAGCACGGCCCGTTACCCGGCATTCCTGGAACTTGTACGAAGGCAATTGCAGAATGACTATAAACCGGAAGACCTGCGCAATGAAGGTCTGAGGATATTCACGACACTCGATCCCCGTATCCAGGAAACGGGCGAGTCGACAGTGCAACGACGCCTGCAACAACTGGAACGATCAAGAGGGCTGGAACGCGGCAGTCTCCAGGCGGCTGGTATCCTCACCGGTATCGAGACCGGTGAAGTGCTGGCGTTAATCGGCAGCCGCGATCAATCCGTCGCCGGATTCAATAGGGCCCTGGACGCCAGGCGGCCTATAGGATCACTGATCAAACCGGCCGTTTACCTGACCGCGCTCGCAAGACCCGAAAAATTCAATGTCATCACGCCTCTGGCGGACAAATCGATCACTATTCCGCAAAAGGATGATAAAAACTGGAGACCGGATAACTACGACGGCAAGGAACACGGAACAATCGCCTTACGGACGGCACTGATCTATTCCTATAACCTGGCAACCGTGCGCCTTGGTCTTGAACTGGGTATCCCCGCCGTGCAGGACACGCTGCGGAAGCTTGGAATCGACGGCAATATACCGGGCTACCCGTCGCTGTTTCTCGGGTCCCTGGAATTATCCCCCCTGCAGGTGGCACAGATGTACCAGACCCTGGCCAGTAACGGCTTTCGCATACCGCTGAAAACCATTCGCGATGTACTGAATAAAAACGGCAACCCACTGCAGCGATATCCGATCAGCATCCGGCAAACACTCGATAGCAAGGCTTTGTACCTGATTAATTATTTATTAACGCAAGTCGTTAAACAGGGCACGGCGCGTTCCGCCGCTGCACGCCTGCCGTCATTGATGCCGCTGGCCGGTAAAACCGGAACGACCAATGATCTCAGGGACAGCTGGTTCGCCGGTTTCGGTGATAATATCCTGGGAGTTATCTGGCTTGGCCGGGATGATAACAAACCGGCCGGCCTCACCGGTGCGAGTGGTGCCCTGCAAGTCTGGTCTGATATCATGCGGGAAGTGAGACCGACACCCTTGTCACTGCTGACGCCGGAAGGTGTTCAATGGGTCAAAGTTCTGGATGGCAAGCAGGTGATCGGTCAATGTAATGGAGCAGTTTCATTACCTTTTATCAAACCGTATTTCCCGTCCCGTTCCATTCGTTGTGACAGTGGTACCCGCAAGCCTTCATCCAAAACTGAGGAATTCAAATGGCCATGGTCACTTTGAAAAGGTTTTACCCCGCATTCATCCTGTTCGTCGTACTGTTTCTGGGTGCCTGTACAACGGCGCAAAAACCGGTACCGGTGGAGGAACGATCACGGGAAGCGGACACGGTTACTGATACGCTCCCGGTAGAGGAATCCGTCACGCCATCGGCAAAACCGGAACCGCTTCCCCCACCGGTTTCAGAAGAAACAGGGACCAAAGCGGAAGACATATCCCGGGAACCGGCTGTTCAGCAACAGTCATCACAAGCCGTAGTGGCATTACTCGATAATGCCGATCAATCCATGGCAAGCGGAAGGCATGACCGGGCGGTAGCCAGCATCGAGCGGGCGCTCCGGATCGATCCGAAAAACCCGATCCTCTGGCAACGTCTCGGTCAAATCCGGTTACGACAAGAACGCTGGGACCAGGCCATCGCCACGGCGAGGAAATCAAACCTGCTGGCGGCCGGTAATGATCGTTTACGTGTTGATAACTGGTTGATTATTGCCCGGGCGATGGAAGGCAAAGGAGACAAGGCCGGTGCACGAGAGGCCATCGAGCAGGCACGTAAACTGCATCGGTAAGTAGAACCTGTCTGAAATTCCGCGTGGTCGCACGTAATTTTGAGAAGGTTCGGTTTTATTCTTCATAGTATTCCGATCGGTAACGCCAGGCTTTCTCTATTGGCTGGCCGGGTGCCAGGCATGCCTTGTGTTTCAGTTGTGATAAAAAATCCTCCGGGTTTTGTAGTGATTCCCATACCGAAGGCAGAAATGTTGCCTTGAGTTCCTCCCTTTCAATGATCAGCCCGTCAACGCCGGCCACCAGTTGCTTCAGCAGATCGGTTTCCGAAGTAAAGTCGATCGGTTCCGGTTCAGTAAGGATGGAAATACCCAGCCTGATTTGCGGATATTCAGTCCTGTCCAGGGGGTCAAAACGCGGGTCTCGAAAGGCTGCACTGAAGGCATTGTTGGCAACGCTGACGACCAGTGGTTCGATTGCCCGGGTAGTGCCGATGCAACCGCGCAGATTGCGCCGGAGTTTTAAAGTTACAAAGGTTGCCCGGATCGCTGTCAGATTATTTGCCAGTTCCCTGGTCGCTGGCAGCAGCGCCTTCCGGGATGACAGGCCGTATTCGATACTCTGTCGCGCGGTGGCAAACAGGAATGACTGGTCTTCACTGCTCAGCATGATTAAAGGATTAATTCTGGTAAAAGGAAACCGCACCGTATCCGACGACCCGGTCCCGGTTGCCCGCTGTGTCTCCTGAATTTCGATAATCCAGCACCCTTGTAGACATCCCCCGTTGACGGGCGATATGGAGAAGGCCCCGCACGGGCATACAACCGCAGGCCTGGTTGGAACCGATCTTTTCCAGTTGCAGCTGTTCTATCGCTTGCATGGTTTCCCGGTCGATACGGGAAGCGGTTTCATAGTCCAGGAAATGACTGAGATCGGAACTGATAATAATGACAGTCTCCTCATCACCCCATAGCAGGTCCAGTACTTCTCCGACTTCCTGCGGGCTTGACTCGCCGACGACGAGCGGGACCAGGGTAAATTCACCCAGCAGGTACTGCAGGAATGGCAGGTGTACCTCGAGACTGTGTTCATCCCGGTGGGCGGCATCGGAATAATTCACCTGGGGTAAAGCCTGCAGGCGTTCGACGGCTTCCCGGTCCACTTCAACTTCGCCCAGCGGCGTGGAAAAATGTGTCGCATGGCAGAGTGCCAGCCCGCGTGTGTAGACCCGGTGCGCCGGGCCGAGCAGGACAACGTGCCTGATACGGTCTGCGGCGGGACGAAGAGTGGCATAGGCGATCGCGGCTGTAATACCGGAATAGACATAGCCGGCATGCGGAATGATCAATGCCTTGGGTACCGGGGCATCCGTTCGTGCTTCCATCATGAGTTGCCGGACGGTTGTTCTCAGCACTTCCGGATTGTCCGGGTAGAAATAACCGGCAACGGCGGCATCACGTTTTATTTGGTCGTTTTTCATTTCATTGACTATGCTCTCAATAATGGTTTACGGGATGCAACAAGTGCCCGGATTGATTGTCACATAAATTATAGAAATTATTGTCTCGCCTTGCAGATGGCGACAATATCAAGGCATTGAGTACCGTAGCGACAAAATACTGGCATGAACTAGACGATGGTCGCCTCCAGTGCGACATGTGTCCGCGCGCCTGCAAATTGAAAGAAGGGCAACGCGGGCTGTGTTTTGTCCGGGCCAGGGAGCGGGATCAGGTGGTACTGACCACATACGGCCGTTCCAGCGGGTTTTGTGTCGACCCGATTGAAAAAAAACCCCTGAACCATTTTTTGCCCGGTAGTTCGGTTTTGTCCTTCGGCACTGCGGGTTATAACCTGGCCTGCAAGTTTTGCCAGAACTGGGATATCAGTAAATCCCGCGAGATCGATACGCTGGCGGATTCAGCTTCTCCCGAGAGACTTGCTGAGGCGGCCCGGG
>DATIPP010000113.1:0-2969 GCA_035471825.1 Gammaproteobacteria bacterium | reverse complement strand
GAACATTGTGTCAAGTGTCACTCGAGTGACATGTACACGCGCGAGAACCGGATCGTAAATTCATATGACGCTCTGAAAGAACGTATCCGTCAATGTGAACTGTCAAATGACCTGGCCTGGTTCGAGGAAGAAGTGGAAGATGTGTCGGCATACCTGGACGAAGAGTTCTACCGGTTTGAGGAAAAATAATGCACGTTATTATTCCTCCCCTGTCAGGGGGAGGACTAAGGTGGGGGTGCTTATCAAATCTCCCGTCGTCCCTCGATGGCGCGTGAGATGGTGCTGCTGGTGACGTAACCCAGCTCACCGCCCATGGGTATGCCGTGCGCGATCCGGGTCACTCGCAGTTTCCTTTTTCTCACCATCTCGCTGATGAAGTGTGCCGTGGCTTCACCCTCCACGGTTGTGTTGGTCGCGAGAATAACTTCCTTGATATTGCCTTCGTCGAGCAATGCGGCCAGTTTATCCAGCCCGAGCTCATCCGGTCCGATACCGTCCAGCGGCGACAGGTGTCCCATGAGCACGAAATAATGACCGCGATAATCGGCCTCCTCGATGGCATAGACATCAGCCGGGTTTTCAACGACACAAATCAACGACTCATCGCGCTTGCTGCTGGCGCAGAAACTGCAGATATCGGTTTCACTGAAAGTGCGGCAACGCCGGCAATGACCGATCGTGTCCGCGGCGTTTTCCAGTGCTTCGGCCAGCCTTCTCGCTCCGTCACGGTCACGTTGCAATAAATGGTAGGCGATCCGCTGGGCCGATTTTTTGCCGATCCCCGGCATGCAACACAGCGCGTGGATCAGTTTATCCAGGGAATTGGATTCGGACATGAATCAAAAAAGGCGTATGACACGCAAGGCCGTCACCTAGAAAGGCAGTTTCATGCCGGCGGGCAGACCCATGCCGGAAGCGAGACCGGACATTTTCTCCTGCATCATTTTTTCAACGCGCCGGTTGGCGTCGTTGACCGCCGCCGCGATCAGGTCTTCCAGCATCTCCTTGTCTTCTCCCATCACGGTGGGATCAACCTCGACCCGCTTGACATCGTGTCGTCCCGTCATGGTTACTTTTACAAGTCCGGCGCCAGATTCACCCGTCACTTCCATGTTGGCGATCTCTTCCTGCGCTTTCTGCAGGTCTTCCTGCATCTTTTGCGCCTGTTTCATGATATTGCCCATGCCTGCTTTCATACGTTCTGGTCCTCGTTAAAGGTTTGAGTACTACTGTCCGGTCGGATTGAATCCTTGTCAACGGTCGCATCGAACAGGTCCTGCAGGGCACGGACATTCGGATCGTTTTCCACCGAGGCCTCTGCCGCCTTCTGACGTTCTCGTTCCTCGCGCTCGCGTCTCTGGACCGGCGTTTCGGCCGAAGGGTCTTCGACAGAGATGACGATCCTGACATCTTCGCCGAATCGCGTTTTCAGTGCCTTTTGTAACCGGTCCTTCTGGGTCGGGTTTAACAGGTGTTCCTGTGCCGGCGCCAGTGCCAGTTGAATCCTGTCCCTGGTGTGTTCCTTTAATACGCAATGGCCGGCGAGTTCCCTGACCAGGCCGGCGAGTGCCATTTCATCGATAATGTCCTGCCAGTCACCGGCCTCGTTAATGGTATCCGTATGCTTTGTTGTATTTTCGTTTTCCCCGGATGTACCAGGCGTTGTTTCGGCGGACGGTACTGCCGGTTCGTCGCGGCTTAACGTCACCTCGGATTCTATAACGGTCCGGGCGGGACGAAATGCCAGCATGCGAACGAGTATCATTTCGAAACCGGAGCGGGGATCGGGGGCAAGTGCGAGATCGCGCCGCCCCATCAACGCCATCTGGTAATAAAGCTGTATGTCTTCTTCGGAAATCCGTTGCGATAATTCCTTCAGCGCTTCCGGTTCGTCGCTGTTGTCTATACCGAGAGCATGGATCACGGCCAGCCGTTGCAATACGGACAGGAGTTCAACCAGCACGCTGTCGTAATCCGGGCTGTGGCCGGCCATCTCCTCGACGCAATCCAGCACGGCCCGGCTGTCTCCTTTTATCAATGCCTGCAACAGCGTGTCGAGATGCAAGGTATCAACCGTCCCCAACATGCCGCGCACCGCTTCTTCTTCCAGGCGACCGCCGCCGTGGGAGATGGCCTGGTCCAGGAGGCTCAGTGCATCACGCATACTACCGTCCGCGGCACGGGCAATCAGTTCCCTTGCGGCAGGATCGCTTTCGATCCCTTCCTGCTCCAGTATCCGGGCAAGTTGTTGTTCGATCTGGTCGACCGTAATCAATTTCAGGTTGAATTGCAGGCAGCGTGACAGGATCGTGACCGGGATCCTTTTCGCCTCGGTCGTGGCCAGCAGAAACTTGACGTGCGGCGGCGGTTCTTCAAGCGTCTTCAACAACGCGTTGAAGCTGTGATTGGAAAACATGTGGACCTCGTCGATGAGGTAAACCTTGTAGCGTCCGGCCGACGGCGCGTACTGGACGTTGTCCATCAGGTCACGGGTTTCCTCGACCCTGGCCCGGGAGGCCGCGTCGACCTCGATCAGGTCCACGAAGCGGGACTCGTCAATACTGACGCAGGCTGAACATTCCCCGCAGGGTGTCGAACTGACACCCTTTTCGCAATTCAGGCACTTGGCGAGAATGCGCGCCAGGGTCGTTTTGCCGACTCCGCGCGTGCCGGTAAAAAGATAGGCGTGATGCAGGCGGTCATTATCCAGGGCATTTACCAGGGCCTGCAGGACATGCGACTGTCCCACCATTTCCTGGAAGGTGCGGGGACGCCATTTGCGGGCTAGTACCTGGTAACTCATAACCGAAATGTCAGATTCCTGATGATCGCATCATACACGAGAAAGCTATTCGCTGTTCATTGGTATCTTGTTTTAGGTTTTAGGTTTCTGGTTTCAGGATTCCTGCTGCTAATTCCTAGTAGCTCATACCTCAGCACTCAGTCCTCAGCACTTAGTAGGTAGGAGG
>DATIPP010000112.1:0-10782 GCA_035471825.1 Gammaproteobacteria bacterium | reverse complement strand
CGCACTTGCTGAAAAATAAAGAGATGCCGGACAAGTATCTTGAGAAAGCTTTAATTAAATATTATAAAATATTGAAATAGAAGGAAAATAACAATCAGTTTCAGAGAATACTTGAGGCTGTCAGAAGGATATGACAGCGGGTTTTGGATAAACAGTCCCTGTTATCTGATCACGTCCCTATGAATGCTGTTGTCACACTGTTTCCCATTGGCGCCATACTGGTTTCGGTTTTCGCGGCATACTTTCCGGAGTATCTTGCGCCGTTGCGACCGGCCATTGTTCCCTTGCTGGGTGTTGTCATGTTTGGCATGGGCATGACACTGAAGGCGGATGATTTTGTACGCGTCCTGTGGCAACCGAAACTGATTATGCTCGGCGTTTCCCTGCAATACCTGTTAATGCCGCTAATCGCCTGGTTATTGGGACAGTTTCTTCAATTACCATTGCCGTTACTGGCGGGACTGGTACTGGTCGGGGCCTGTCCCGGAGGAACCGCGTCCAATGTGATCTGCTATCTTGCCCGCGGGAATGTTGCCTTGTCGATTACCCTTACGGCCATTTCTACACTGCTGGCGGTTTTGCTTACCCCCTGGCTTACCTGGCTCTATGTCGGGCAAAAAATCGCCGTGCCGACCGCTGACATGATGTGGACCATTGTCAGGATCATTCTCGTCCCGGTTACACTGGGGGTACTTGTCAATACGTGGTTCGGAAGTGTCCTGGACAACATCAAGCGCTGGTTACCGGTGCTTTCTGCAATAGTTATTATTCTGATCATCGGTATTATTGTCGCCCGTAATGCCACGCAGCTATCGCAAATGGCGTTGACAGTGATCATCGCAGTCATATTGCATAATTGCCTTGGCCTGTTGTCCGGTTATTACATTCCCCGCATGCTGGGTTTTGACAGGCGGGATTGCCGGACACTCGCAATAGAAGTCGGCATGCAGAATTCGGGGCTGGGTGTCGCGCTCGCGGACAGGTTTTTCAGTTCACTGGCCGCATTGCCCGGTGCCATCTTCAGTATCTGGCATAATCTGTCGGGTGCGATCCTGGCGGCTGTCTGGTCAAGGCAACAGAAAGTTTTGTAGAAATTTGATTCAGAGAAAATTGAAAACATTGTCGCTGAAACACCTCTTAAGCCATTTTATCCTGATCGTGATTGTGGCGACCACGGGCTGCGGTCCGTCCGGGGATCGCTATTTTCCGCTGGATGAAGGTCGGTACTGGCGTTATGACATGATCTACGAAACCATGGATGGAAGATTCAAGGGCATCTATGCACTGGAAATGCTGGAGACAGAAGAAAAAGAGGGCAGGGAGATATATATTGCACGTACCATTGATGGTGAATTGATCTTTTACACGGTTGACGAACAGGGCGTTAAACGCAGCGGCAGCGAAAAAACCGTGGACAGGAACACCACTTATTCCGGGGAGGAACTTTATGTTTTTCGCTACCCGCTGAAAGAGGGAACGGAATGGGAGTCTGTCACCGTTTCAAAGGCATTGATCAAGACCGGCCCGCCACAAAAAACCGAGTTCCATATCAGGGCCAGGGTACCGGTATCCGTCCGCATTGAATCCATGCACGACACCGTCAGGGTTCCCGCCGGTACATTCCGGAATTGTATGCGCGTAGTTTTGAGTGGTGACAGTTTTATTAATGCCGGTAACTACGTAGGGCGGACAATCGTCAAAGTGAAGGAGACCAACTGGTATGCACCCGGCGTCGGCCTGGTCAAATCCGAACGCAATGAAACCACTACCAAGAAAGCCCTGGACAAGGGATCCATTACGCTGGAACTGGCCGAATATCGACACTAGCCGATGCTTTCGTCTTACCTGATACTGTTCAGCACGGCTTTCCTGGCCGCGACCATACTGCCATTTTATTCCGAGATTGTTTTATTTGCATTACTCCGGCAGGGAGAACCGGCCACACTGTTGGTAATTGTCGCAACGCTGGGAAACACCCTCGGTGCCGTCGTTAACTGGTTACTGGGCCGCTTTCTGTTGCATTTCCATGACCGTCCCTGGTTTTACTTCAACGACCGCCAGATCGTGCGTGCCCAGCACTGGTTCCAGCGTTACGGTGTATGGAGCCTGTTGTTTGCCTGGTTGCCGATGGGCGGTGATGTGTTGACGTTGATCGCCGGGATCATGCGGGTCAGGATCGGGATTTTCCTGCTGCTGGTCGGCAGCGGTAAATGCCTGCGTTATGTTTCCGTGGTCTATTTCTCGGGACTTTTCTGAACGATCGCGTTATTGATCCGCACAGGTGATGACCTCATCCTCGGTGACAATGCGATCCATCAACACATCTTTTTCATCCACCGGGATCTCGTCCAGTATTTGTTCGCTGTAGGCGATGGCAACCCGCCGGGTAGCAGGGTGTTTGGCGAACCACTTGTCATAGTAACCGCGGCCATAACCGATGCGGTGTCCCGTGCGGGTAAACCCGAGCCCGGGGGTGATGGCAACATCTAACTGGCCCGGATACGATTGGTCACCGCGCGGTGTCAGGATTCCCAGCTGTCCCTTGACCAGGTCGTCCCAGCCGGTAAACGGCGTGGCAATCATCTCGCTGGAACCCATGATCCGGGGCACGGCCAGATCCTTGCCGGATTCGAGGAAATGATCGAGCAGGGCATGGGTGTCGACTTCACTGCCGTAGGAGATGAAAAGGAAAATGGCGCGGGCCGAGCGGATTTCCTTCAGCCCGAGTAACCGCTCGCGGATCGCCGTGGAACCTGCTTCGCGGTGCTCCGGCGGTATGGCGGCGCGGATCTTCTTCAGTTCCTCCCGGCTGGCGGCCTTGCGCTTGGAAAGATCGGTCATCGCTGTTTTTCCCCTGTTTTGGCGGGTTTCCCTTTCTTTTTCAGCTATATTCCGTAGAATATGCGCCTTTTTCGGGCCTGCGGGTTATCATCCTGCTTCCCCTTAAATCGAACTTGAACGAAGTATACAAGAGGTCATTTACCCGATGGTCACAATCCGATTGACACGCGCCGGCGCCAAGAAAAGACCCTTTTATCATATCGTGGTTATCGACAGTCGCAGAAAGCGCGATGGTCGCCCGATCGAGCGCCTCGGCTTTTTCAATCCCATTGCAACAGAAAACGAGAAAACGCTCAAAATTGACACGGACCGAGTCGAGTACTGGCTCTCGCACGGTGCCAGGACATCTGAACGGGTTGAAAAACTGCTGAAGGAGCACAAGGCAGCAACCGCCTGACAGCATTTACCATGCGGTCAGCCAGCCGCCCGGACGAGGTCGCATTGTAGCAAACAGTCTTATGGCGGAAGATTCCGAACGGGTTATTATCGGCCGGGTCGTCGGTGTTTACGGTATCAAGGGTTGGCTCAAGATCCTGTCCTATACCCGTCCCCGGGAAAATATATTCACTTATTCACCCTGGCATTTGCGCAGCGACGATAATACCGAGCGGGTATTTGAGTTGCGTGACGGCTGCCAGCAGGGCAAAGGGCTAATCGCGGTACTGGACGGGATTACCGATCGGGACCAGGCGAGCAACCTGGTCAATACGGATATTGCTATCGGTCGTGCACAATTACACGAACCGGGGCCGGGTGAATATTACTGGCACGACCTGCTTGGCGCCGAGGTTTTTAACCAGCATGCGGAATTGCTGGGCCGGGTCACGGAAATCCTGGAAACAGGCGGTAACGATGTCCTGGTTGTCGAGGGCGACGATCGGCACCTGGTCCCGTTTATCGAGCCGGACTATATCAGCGAAGTCGATACCGTCCGGCGAATCATCCGGGTGGTTTGGGACATATGAAACAGATCGCTGTTATCACCCTGTTCCCCGAAGTGTTCTCGATTGTATCGGGCTACGGTGTTACCGGGCGCGCCCTGAATCAGGGCTTGTTGCAACTTACGACCTGGAATCCGCGGGAATATACGGAGAACGACCACCGGACAGTCGATGACAGGCCGTATGGCGGCGGTCCGGGCATGGTGATGAAGGTGGAACCGCTTGCAAGGGCGATGGCGGCTGCCCGGAAGTCATTACCCGGACCGTCACGGGTCATCTACCTGACCCCGCAGGGCCGGCGGCTGGACCAGGCCGGCGTCAGGGAACTCGCGGCGCATGAAAACCTGATTTTACTGGCAGGCCGCTATGAAGGTATTGATGAGCGGTTGATCGAGGCCGAGGTCGACGAGGAATGGTCTATAGGCGATTACGTAGTCAGCGGCGGTGAATTACCCGCCATGGTACTGATAGATGCTGTGATCAGGACCATTCCCGGGGCACTGGGGCACGGGGATTCAGCACGCGAGGACTCGTTTTTTGACGGTTTGCTGGATTACCCGCACTATACACGGCCGGAAGAGGTTGACGGCAGTCATATACCGGCTATATTGCAGTCCGGCAATCACGAGGATATCCGGCGCTGGAGATTACAGCAGGCGCTGGGAAGGACCTGGTTGCGGCGTCCGGATCTGCTGGCGAAAATGACACTGGATGACGAACAGCGGAGGTTACTGGAGGCATTCAAACGGGAGTACCGTAACGACGGGACAGGGAACTCAGAGTAATTGCAGAGATTGAAACATTTTCTGGAGCGATGAGATGAGCAACATAATTGAACAACTGGAAGCTGAACAACTGAACAGCAATATACCTGATTTCGCCCCGGGCGATACGGTTATTGTTGACGTGAAAGTGAAAGAGGGCCAGCGTGAGCGCCTGCAGGCCTTTGAAGGTATCGTCATCGCCAAGAAAAACCGCGGCCTGAATTCCTCTTTTACGGTGCGCAAGGTTTCCTACGGTGAAGGCGTGGAACGCGTCTTCCAGACCCATAGTCCCCATATCGCCAGTATCAAGGTTAAGCGCAAGGGCGATGTCCGACGTGCCAAGCTCTACTATATGCGCGAACGCACTGGCAAGGCGGCCCGGATCAAGGAAAAGATCAAGACCACCAACTGATCCGCCACTCCTTTCACCCGGAGTTTCAGATTCTACCTTCCCGGCAGGGCATGTATACTATCTTCCATGTCGTGTCCGGACACGATCGCCCGTAACCTCTTTGCCGGCCTGCGTTGATGCCGGCTTCAATGCGAGATATGCCGTTGCCCCCCGGGGCCAGCCGCATTATCGATCAATTTCTCGACAACCTGTGGATGGAACAGGGCGTCAGTGACAATACCCTGAATGCCTATCGCAGTGACCTTACCGGTTTCGCCCGCTGGTTGCAGCAGCAGAATACGGATTTGTTGTCGGCGGAAGATGCCGATCTGCGTACTTATCTCGCCACGGCAGACCAATGTGCCGTGCGTACCCTGGCGCGGCGCTTGTCCAGTTTGCGCAGGCTTTACCGTTATCTTGTCCGGGAAGGCGTTATTTCACATGACCCGAGCGCCAGGGTGGAATCCCCGCGCCTCGGCCGGCCGCTACCCAAATCATTGACCGAATCCGATGTGGAGGCATTACTTGCTGCCCCGGATGAAACCGCTGTACTGGGGTTGCGCGACCGGGCCATGCTTGAAGTACTCTATGCCACCGGTCTGCGGGTCTCGGAACTGGTTGTGTTGTCCCTGACGCAGATCAACCTGCGCCAGGGCGTGGTCCGTGTCATGGGCAAGGGCAACAAGGAGCGACTGGTACCGCTTGGAGAGGAGGCAGTGTACTGGGTGCAACGGTATTTAAAAGAAGGGCGTCCGGAGATCGCCGGCACACGCGCCATCGACGCGCTGTTCCCGACCAGACGCGGCAGTGCCATGACCCGGCAGGCATTCTGGTATTTAATCAAGCGTTACGCACGCAAGGCCGGGATTAATAAAACCCTGTCACCGCATGTCCTGCGCCACGCATTTGCCACACATCTTTTGAATCACGGTGCGGACCTGCGCGTCGTGCAGATGTTGCTCGGGCACAGTGATATCTCAACGACCCAGATTTATACCCACATCGCCAGGGAACGTCTGAAAAGCCTGCATGCGGAGCATCACCCGAGGGGGTAAACCAAAATTTTTTCCGGTGAACCAAAAATTTTGGTGAACGGCTCGCCAGGGATGGCGAGACAGGGGCATGAATACACTATGAATGTTTCGTCATGGATGACAGGGAAAAATGTTAAAAGTGCAATAAAAAGGAATGGTCATTAGCTGCCAGCCACTCGCAACCAGGTACCAATTAAAAGTCACAAACAATAAGTAAAAAGGGAATTAGCTAACAACAACCAAAAACTTCTTTTCCATGGCCGAACTCATACCACGTCAGCTGTTTTTCGCACATCCCGACAGGGCCTTTCCAATGCTGAGTCCCGACGGCGGCCAGGTGGCATTCCTGGCGCCGCATAACAATTCCCTGAATATTCATCTCGCGGAGATCGGGAAGATAAATGAATCACATCCGCTGACGCATTACCAGCAACATGCGATCCGGCAATTTAAATGGGCTTTCCGGGACAACCTGCTGGTTGTCGTGCAACGCGGCGAAGACGGACGGTCGCATTTGTTGACTATCAACACAGTCTCGGGCGATTTACAGGATATAACGCCGGCCGGGTATACCGATCTCAGGCTGCAGGAATTACATCCCGACTATCCGGATCATGTGTTGATCGGTATCCGTGACCGGGATGAACGCTGGTTCGACCCGGCCACGCTCGATCTGATGACGGGAAATTCGCATATCATTTACGAGAATGATCGGTTCAGTGGTTTTCTGTCAACGGAGTTGACACCGTGTCTTGCCGTTATGGAAAACCGGGAGGGAGGAAATGATTATTATCGTTCTGAAACAGGAAATGATTGGCAATGGTTGTTTTCCGTGGACGGGGAAGATACTGAAACTACCGAGCCGCTGTTTTTTGATATCCGGGAACAGGTTCTTTACCTGAAAGACAGCCGTGACAGGGACACCAGTGCGCTTGTTGCGTGGCATATTAAAACGGATCAGTTGGAAACTCTGTCCGAACCGGGCGAGGCAGATATTGATGAGGTCTTGTTCGATTTGCGGGAAATGCAACCGGTAGCCGTCGCTGTCAATTACCACCGCAAATCCTGGCAGGTACTCGACAGGCGATATGCTGAACTGTTTGCCGGACTGGAAACGATCAAGGGTGATTTCACGATCGTTAACCGTTCCATTGATGACAGGTACTGGCTGCTGGGCTTTGTCTCGGATACCGTGCCGACGGTTTTTTATCACGTCGATACGTCTACCGTTGCTGTCAAACGATTGTTCAGTAACAGCCGGACGATTGAATCGATCTCCTGCCAGGAAATGAGTTCAGAGAAGATCAGGGCAAGGGATGGATTGAATTTAATCTGTTATCACACCCGTCCGGAAACGGATGAACGGCAGCCGCCGCTGGTGATCCTGCTGCACGGCGGTCCCTGGACGCGCGATCAATGGCGGTTCAATCCCTGGCACCAGTGGCTGGCGGACCGCGGCTACCAGGTTTTAAGCGTGAATTTCCGCGGTTCCACCGGTTTCGGCAAGGCCTTCATGAATGCGGGCGACAGGGAATGGGGTGGTGCAATCCTGAATGATATAAAGGACGCCATGCAATGGGCCATCGATGGCGGTTATGCCGACCCGGACCGGGTCGGATTGATGGGAACCAGTTTCGGCGGTTACGCGGCGTTAATGAGTGCCTGCCAGTTTCCCGAACGGTATAAATGCATTATCGATATCTTCGGCCCGACGAACCTGTTGAGCCTGTTGCGATCGATACCGCCGCAATGGCAATCACAATGGCAGTTGTTCCGCCGCCGCGTGGGGGATCCGGACAGCGTGGAAGGCAGGGAACTGCTGGCGACCCATTCGCCCGTCAATCATGTCGACCAATTATCATGTCCGGTGCTCATGGCGCATGGTGATCGTGATCCACGCATCAAGAAGGCAATACCGGATCGATTTGCTGAATTATTGCGGGTCAAGGATGTTCCCCTGACCTACGTGTCGTTTCCGGATGAAGGACACGATATCCGTAACCCGGTCAACCGCAATGCCTTTTGCGCCGTCGCCGAAGTCTTCCTGGCGAAGTATCTCGGCGGACATGCGCAGGCAATCGGCAATGCCCTGGATGGCAGCAGCATGCGGATTGAAATGTTGACGGATAAACTGGAAGGACTCTGAAGGCCCGGTCAATCTTCATGCGGGACAACCGCGTAGATTTCCTCGATTGTCGTCAACCCTTCCGCGACTTTTTGTGCGCCACCCAGGCGTAAATGCCGCATGCCCTGTTTTAGTGCCGCGTCACGAATCTGTTCCAGGTCGGCGCCGTCGTTGATCAATTGCCGCATTTGCTTGTCGATCAAAAGGGATTCATAAATACCGATCCTGCCGAGGAAACCGGTATGGCGGCATTCGTCACAACCCACGGGACGGTTAATCTGTTTCGGCAAGGCAACCCTAGCCGGGCTGACGAGATGGTCCCAGGCGGTCCTGTCCGGCTTCGCCGGTTTCCTGCAATGGGGACAAAGCGTTCGGACGAGCCGCTGGGCAAGCACACCGAGCAGGGTGGCACTGATAAGAAACGGCTGCGTGCCGATATCCATCAGTCGCGTGATTGCCGATGGCGCATCATTGGTATGCAGGCTGGATAATACCAGGTGACCGGTAAGTGCCGCCTGTATGGCAATATCGGCGGTTTCATAGTCCCGTATTTCACCCACCATAATAATGTCAGGATCCTGGCGCAGCAGCGTGCGCACGCCCGAGGCGAAATTGACGCCAATGGCATTTTGCACCTGCATCTGGTTGAGCTGCGGATCCACCATTTCGATCGGATCCTCGATAGTACAGATATTGAATTCCGGTCGGGCGAGTTGTTTCAGGGCCGAGTAGAGCGTGGTTGTCTTGCCGGAACCGGTCGGCCCCGTTACCAGGATAATTCCGTGCGGGTTCCCGGTAATGGCCTCCCACAGTTTCTGGTCATGGGAGGAAAACCCGAGTTCGGTAAAATTCTTGACCAGCATCTCCGGGTCGAAGATCCGGATTACCAGTTTCTCGCCGAAGGCCGTCGGCATGGTGGACAAACGCATTTCGACTTCGTTGCCGGATGGCGTCTTGGTCTTGATACGGCCATCCTGCGGCCGCCTTTTATCGGTGACATCCATTCGTCCCAGCGTCTTGAGGCGGCTCGCTATGGCCCCCATTAAAAGGATGGGAAAATCGTGGACCTGGTGCATTTTGCCGTCGATGCGAAAGCGTACCTTGCCCCGTTCGCGACGCGGTTCCAGGTGAATATCACTGGCCCGCTGTTCGAAGGCATATTGCAACAACCAGTCGACGATACTTACGATGTGCTGATCGTTGGCGTCGGGTTCGCCCATCTTTCCGACTTCCACCAGTTGCTCGAAGTTCTGGATTCTGGAGATGGCCTCGCTGGATTTCGACTTGTCGAATACGGCGCCGAGGATAGAACGGCTGATGCCGTAGAACTCAATCAGGTATCTTTCGATATCGCGTGGATTTGCTATGACGCGTTTGATATCGAGACGGCTAATCCGCGACAGTTCGGATTCCCACCCGGATAAAAAGGGTTCACAGGTTGCAACTGTCAGTTCCTTGCTGGTGACCTCGACCGGCAGGATATTCAGGTTTGTGGCGTAGGCCTGCGAGACAATGTCGGTGACCTTGTTGACATCGATCTTGAGCGGATCGATGCGCAGGTAGGGATAACCGGTCTTGTTTGCCAGCCATTGTGTCAGCCTTTCCAGGCTGAGGTGCAGCCCGGGATCGCGGGCACTGCGCAGGTTCAGTTCGGCTACCGTGACGAGCGGATGGGCGCTTTCATCCGTTTTCTTCAGGTCGGTTTTGAGTTGTGCGATTTGCTGTTCGGATAACAGGCCGTCCCGGGCCAGCTGGTCAAGAACGTAGTCCAGCGTGAGTTTTTCCTGTGCTGCAAGTTTGGTTGCCGAACGAGTCATATTGGATATCCGGTGGATTCAATACCTGAATGTAGCACTGTTTCAATCGAGATAAAAAACATTCCCGTATTCCTCGCGGAACGGACACTTCGCGGTCCTGTCTGATATGATGGCGTTCTTGAAACGGGCCGGTGCCCGTGGTGTCAGCCAGGAGTTAATGAATGAGAAAACAGTTGTATATACTTGCCCTGACCGGCCTGTTATCTGTCCCCGCGCATGCCGATGAGAGTGAAAATCTTGATCGTATCGAGAAAAATATCACCGAATCATTAAAGAGCTATAATCTGGACGGTAAGCTGACCCGGATCAGGAACACGCCGTTTGGAAATCTGTACGAGGTCATGATAGGACCGGATGTTTTTTACATGTCGGGAGACGGGCGTTTTGTTCTCAAGGGCGATCTGCTGGATTTGCAGGAGCAGAAAAACATCAGTGAAGAACAAAGGGCGCTGGCAAGAAAAGAAATCCTGGAATCAATCCCGCCAAAAGAATATATAGAGTTTGCACCAGAGAAAACAGAGCATGTCCTGTATGTATTTACCGATGTGGATTGCGTTTTTTGCAGGCGGTTGCACCAGGATGTACCGGCGTTAAACGAACAGGGAATTGCGGTCCGGTATCTTGCATGGCCCAGGAACGGCGTGAATACCGAGGCAGGGAACATCATGCAATCAGTGTGGTGTGCAGATGATCGGCAGAAGGCATTAACAGACGCCAAGAATGACAAACCGGTTGATTCGAGGGAATGTCCCAATCCGGTCGAGAAACAATACAAGCTTGGACACATGATTGGTGTGAGAGGGACACCGGCCATCTATCTGGAAGGGGGACAGGATTTGCGGGGTTATCGCAGCCCTGAAGAAATTGCG
>DATIPP010000111.1:0-3981 GCA_035471825.1 Gammaproteobacteria bacterium | reverse complement strand
GCACGATGGTTGATAACAGAGCTGGGATTGACATCCAGGAAACATGCCCTGCCACAGACATTATCCGGTGGTGAAAAACAACGCGTGGCCATAGCCCGTGCTCTCATTAATTCTCCACCTCTTATACTGGCGGATGAACCTACGGGCAATCTTGATTCCCGAAATGGCCAGGAAGTGATGATGATCCTGCATGACATAGTACGTGACAAGGGTTGCTCGGTAGTTATGGTGACTCACGATCCGAGGGTCGAGGAAATGGCGGATCGAATCCTTTGGCTCGAGGATGGTGCACTACGTGACCGGAAAATGGAGAAACATAACTGGGTATATGATCCTGTTTGTGGCATGCGCGTAGATGAGTGGACGGCAGATGTTTTCATCGAGTATGCGGATAAACGCTATGTATTTTGTAGTAGACGCTGTCTTGAACGATTTAAATCAAAACCTTCGAATTACCTCAAATCTGAATAAATTGATGTGGACGGAAGCGATTGATGATGATTGAGCAATATGTCTGGTTAATCTGGTCAGTGACGTTTCTTGTACCATGGTTGATTCTTTATTATTTCTTTCCCAAACACAGAAAAGCCATGCTTTGGGCCAGTTTATTTACCATGCCGTTCGGTTTGACCGAGCCGTTATTTGTCCCGGAATACTGGTCACCGCCCAGTCTGTTTAATCTGGCGTTGACGACGGGGTTTGATATAGAAAGCCTGATTTTTTGCTTCGGGATCGGTGGTATAGCCGTTGTTTTATATAACGTGATCTCTGGCAGCCGTTTTGAACCAGTCTCGGAAGGATACAGGCGTTTACCGCTGCACCGGTATCACAGGCTGGCCATTGCGGCACCTTTCATCGCATTCCCCGTTTTATATTTTTTCCCCTGGAACCCGATTTACCCCTCCTTCGTGGCGATGATCATCGGCACAACAGCTACGATATCATGCCGCCCTGATCTGAAAACCAAGACATGGATTGGTGGATTATTGTTTATGGGATATTACTGGATCTTCGTGGAGGGACTGGAACTGTTGTCTCCGGGTTATGTAGAAAGGGTCTGGAACCTTGCAGCATTGTCAGGGGTCATGATTATTAATACTCCCCTGGAAGAGTTGTTATTTGCTTTGACATTCGGCATGTACTGGGCGGGAGTGTACGAGCATTTTACATGGAGAAAATCAATATAAGTCAAACAGTTATAAATTTTCATTGCATATCAGATTGAATAATTTAATTGGGGAATTTACCCGCAATTTGATTATCATAGTAAGAAACACACAGGAATCCGAGATGTTGAAAAAATTTTGTTACATTGCGACCGGGATGTTGCTTGTTTTGCTTGCAAGCGGTTGTGCCGCGAAACTGACCCCGATGCAGGTATCCGAGAAATTCTGGGAGGCGGTGAAGAATAAGGATACCAATGCGGCGCGGCATTTCGTGACTGAGGATGCCCGGAACAGGGACCTGACCGAGAATATCCTGCCGCTGGAAGAAGTGACCCTGGGACGGACGGTTATCGACGGCGAGCAGGCCTGGGTAGATACCACCGTTGTGATATCCGCGGACAAGCCTTTCACACTGCCGTTAAAGACTGTCCTGTTACAGGAAAACGAACGCTGGAAAGTGGACTATGATGCCACCGTGGCGTCCGTTTCGAAAGGCAGCCATGCTGCCCGCGTAATCAGCGGGATCAGTGATTTAAGCCGGCAATTCACGGAAGAACTGAATCGTTCCATGGATGACATCCAGCGTTCGTTACCGCAATTGCAAAAGGAACTGGAAAAACTGGAGAACAATCTCCGGGAGAAATTACCGGAACTCCGGCAACAGATGCAGGAATTCCTGCGGCAACTGGAGGAAGCACTGGGACAGGACAAACCTGCCGAACCACCGCCTTCCTCTACGACGGAGATATGAAAATAATCCACTTTATCAACAGGAGAAGACCTGCATTGATGTGTATTTCGCTGTAATAGTGATAATATAAAAGGGGTTTCGATCAAATCGGGGGGGAAGATGCGATCCTTGCTTATTGCAATCACCTTGGTACTGACTGTGATTTCCGGTGCACAGGCCATTGAACCTGTTAACGAACATCAACTCATGCTCTATTACGAGGTTCCTTTTGGCAGCAATTCCCGCGCCGGCGATAATCAATCTTTCGGATTGCGACTGGACCAGACAAGTCACGCGCCCAGGGAAGTCGTAACGCTGGATCAACTGAAAGACAAAACAGCAGTCCTTGATTTCAGGGCGGGGCAAAAAGGCGTGGAATCATTCAAGGTACACGGCGTTGATTACGCCAACCGTTTATTCGTTGCCAGGGCCGCTACTGAAGAAGGTGCGGAAGACACCGGGGCTGTGGAAACCACCGCGGAAGATGAAGGTGCTGCTGCAGATACCACTGAACCGGTTGAAAAAGAAGAGAAGACCGAATTCGAAAAGAAACTGGCAGAAGTGCCTATCGGGGTTGTTATAGGCGGCTTACTGTTTATCGGGATCCTGGCCGGTGCCGGAGACTAGAACCTATCTCACTGAGATTGTTGAGAAAGGAACTAGATCCCCATATTACTTAGAGTCACCATGATGTCGTTCAGGATGGCAGTTGCCCGGGGATGATCCGCTTCGAACCTGGCAATTGATTCCTTCAATCCTTCCACCAGGTCATGATGGTGCTGCTCATCGTCAGGGTGTTCCAGTTTCTTTTCAATATCCTCAATATGCTGCTGCAACTGCGCCCGCGTATCCTGATCATCCGGGGGAATTCGTCCCAGTGCCTCACGCAGTGATTCCAGATCCTGTTCCAGTTTTTTCAATGCCATGATTGCAAATGATACTCGTATTTAATACTTCAAGTACAGGGTAGCCCGGCAAAGCAGACAGACATCATTGTATAGATAAGGAAAAATTCGCTCACACAGGAAAAGCAGAACAGGTACTGGCAAGCTTCTATCTCCCGAATCCAATCCTGCCTATACCCGGTAATTTAATAATACCTTCCGCCGGATCGAGTCCGACCACAAGCCCGAGCAGGTTGACTTCAAACCCTTCGTAACGGCTGATCAGGATACCGAACAAGCCGAATAATGATAACTGAAACCCTGATCCACTCGGTGTCCTGGAAATAAAATCACTGATTGATAGAAAATCCTTCCCGATCGCTGTCGAAGGGAGATCCAGTTTCAGTTCCGAAACCTGCCTGCCGATATGGGCAATGAAGGTATTGCTGTTGGGTCCGGGCCAGGCTGTGTAGTCATTGATATAGGGATAATTGTTGATCGCCTGCTGGATGGCAATAATTGCCTGCGTAGCCTTGTTACCACGCAGTTCTTTCACAAGTATCGGTTTGTTGCCATACCATAATCGATCCGGTATGTCCTGGCGCGACACGACGATCGGCAAGCCGCGCCTTTCGTTCCAACCCAGCACATGATGTACTGTGTATTGATCGGCATTTTCCGGCTTGGTTGCGATCCAGGTATGCACCGCGAATATTCCCCGCCACTTGACAGCCCGTGCGGCGTAAACCTGGACAACGGCTTCCGGGGTCGATGCGGGGTCCGGTGCGAGGCCGGCGCTGTGTTTATCCGCCTTTCGCCAGTCACGATAGATATCGACTTCACCATTGAAAAACATAATGGCAGGTCCCGTGGCGAAGAGGAGCAACGCGCCGGTGACAAGACTGTGACGGATGATTTTACGACGTTGTTTCTGCATAGCGGGTCAAATGATATTGATAACCTTTAGGATACCGTGACAGTTCGGGAAGTTCAGGTCGACCGGAATGATTGCGAACCAATTAATAAAAGATATAGATTTCCCTGTCCCGCCGGTCAGGACATGGTCCATACATACAACCACAGGCTCATCCGAAGGGCTCGTAATGAACCACTCAACTGGTTGTTTTCGACCATTAATACGGGTTTTCCCCGGAGCCCGGAACCTGAATCCTGCTGATTTCATTTTGGCTTATTCTAAATA
>DATIPP010000110.1:0-6829 GCA_035471825.1 Gammaproteobacteria bacterium | reverse complement strand
TGCCTCGTTATAATCCTGTTTGGTACCCAGGCCACGTGCATACATCAGGCCGGCATTCAATTGTGCCTTGCTATGACCCTGTTCCGCCGCGCGAACATACCAGTGCAATGCCTCGGATTCATTCTGTGCAACACCTTCACCGTTGGCATACATGTACGCCAGGTTATAACGGGCACCGGCATGACCGGATTTTGCCGCCTTGCTGTACCAGGTGAAGGCTTGCCGGAGATCTTTTTTGACACCCGTACCCAGTTGGTAGCACCAGGCAAGGCTGGCCTGGGCCGGGATGTCGTTTTGTGATGCGGCCAGGTTTAACCAGTGCAGAGCTTCTCGCGGCTCCGCTGAGGAACCGTCACTTCTGAGATAGAGCTGGCCGAGTTGGGACTGGGCCCTGGCTGAACCCGCTTCAGCGGCCATGCGATACCAGTGGATTGCGTGTTTAATATCCCGGTCAACACCAAACCCCGATTCGTATATTTCACCCAGTTGCAACTGGGCATCGGCATCACCACTGTTTGCCTCATTTGTCAGTGTCGAGAGATCAATTGCCATGAACTGCCCGGTTTATCACCTTTACCGGCATCTTATTGAATCCTTCAGAAAATAACCACAATCAGGCTGTCCGCGTACGCTGCCTCTATGTGGCCAGCTGTTACAATGGAACGATGGAAACTGATGAAGACTACGATTCCTACCGGAACCTGGATCCCTCGCAGATACTGGATGCTGTCGAGAGTACCGGTCTGATATGTGACGGCCGGATTTTTGCACTGAACAGTTATGAAAACCGTGTTTACCAGGTAGGAATAGAAGACAGCAAGCCCGTGATTGCAAAATTTTACCGCCCGGGACGCTGGTCGGATGAAGCCATCCTTGAAGAACATGCTTTTACAATCGAACTGCTTGAAAGTGATATACCTGTCGTTGCACCACAGTGCGATGAAAAGGGAAATACGCTGCACCGCCATCGCAATTTCAGGTTTGTGGTCTATCCAAGACAGGGTGGCCGGCCGCCGGAACCCGACCAGCCGGAACAACTGGTACAACTTGGACGTTTTATCGGCATGATGCATAACGTGGGTGCTACGCGCCTTTTTACCAGTCGTCCGAATCTGGATCTTGACAGCTCCGGCAGGGATGCCAGTAAATATATCCTTGAAAACGGATTCATGCCACAGGATCTTGAAACGGCCTATTCAACATTGTGCGAGGACTTGGATCGGCGTATCCGGAATTGTATCGAGAGGACCGGTGATTACAGTACCATCCGTTTGCACGGTGATTGTCATCCCAGCAATATACTCTGGTTTAATAATGGACCGGTAATCCTGGATTTTGATGATGCACGAAGCGGACCCGCCATTCAGGATCTCTGGATGTTTCTGTCAGGCGAACGACAGTATGCAACCGCGAGGCTGGCCGATCTGCTGGAAGGTTACACCACTTTTCGTGATTTTGATGCCCGTGAACTTCATCTTATCGAGGCACTTCGTTCCCTTCGTATAATGAATTATGCTGCATGGATCGCGAGGCGTTGGGATGATCCGGCTTTCCCGCTGGCATTTCCCCAGTTCAATACACGCCGCTACTGGGAGGAGCAAATACTCTCACTCAGGGAACAGGCCGCCCTGATGGATGAGCCGCCACTTGAATGGACCATGGACAGGTGATCACGCAGGAAACAGAAATGTATATTGTAATAGTCTACCGTCAGTATGAATGAATCCGTTATCAATCAACACATGAATGATTCAGATAACAGCGTGCCGGGCGAAGCCGGACCGTACGACTGGCGTTATATTTATAACGTTGCCCTCGAACATAAACGAGAACTGATACTTGCAAACATTATCGCCGTTCTGGCAACGATGACGAGTGTACCCCTACCCTTGTTGTTACCCCTGTTGGTCGATGAAGTTTTACTGGACAAGCCCGGCCAGGTGGTGGCGACCATCAATGCACTCACTCCCGCTGCGTGGCACGGTCCCGTATTGTATATCGTCACCATCCTGATCGTGACACTGGTATTACGCCTGGTATCGCTGTTGTTGAATGTTTTCCAGGCCAGGCAATTTACCCTGATCTCCAAGGATGTGATCTACCGGATGCGTCGGGACCTGCTCGGGAGATTGGAGAAGGTGTCAATGTCGGAATACGAGACGCTGGGCAGTGGCACGGTGGCTTCCTATTTTGTTACCGATCTCAATACCATCGATCTATTTGTCGGCACGACCGTCAGCCGCCTGCTGGTGGCAGTATTATCGATCATCGGTGTTGCAATAATCCTGTTGTGGATTCACTGGCAACTGGCACTATTAATCCTGTTTACGAATCCTGTCGTGATTTATTTTACGAAGGTGCTTGGCAGGCATGTCAAGGATCTCAAGGAGAAGGAAAATTCTGCTTTCTCGGTTTTCCAGCAATCGCTGGTCGAGACTCTGGATGCCATTCACCAGATCCGGGCCAGCAACCGTGAACGTCATTACGTATTACAGTTAATCGATCAGGCCCGATCGGTCAGGAAACACGGCGCATCATTCGCCTGGAAAAGTGACGCCGCCAGCCGGCTGAGTTTTGTCGTGTTCCTGTTTGGTTTTGATGTGTTCCGCGCCGTGTCCATGTTAATGGTGGTTTTTTCCGGGCTGTCCGTGGGTCTGATGTTCGCGGTATTCGGTTATCTCTGGTTCATGATGGGGCCGGTACAGGAATTGCTGAATATCCAGTATGCCTATTACGGTGCCAAGGCTGCCTTGGCGCGAATCAATCATCTCTGCCGCCTGCACAGGGAACCCGATTATCCGCATGTGCAAGATCCCTTTGCCGGCAAGAAGACGGTGGGGATCAGGATTGAAGACCTGTATTTTGCCTATGGTGACGGTCCCAATGTTTTAAACGGCATCAACCTGACAATACAACCCGGTGAAAAGGTCGCCTTGGTTGGCGCCAGCGGCGGCGGAAAATCCACGCTGGTCCAGGTGCTGATCGGGCTGTATCCGGCCAGTTCCGGCATGGTTTATTTTGACGGCGTGCCCGTTAACCGGATTGGACTGGACGTGGTACGCGAACATGTTGCCACGGTGTTGCAACACCCGGCAATTTTCAATGATACGGTGCGCTCCAACCTGACGCTTGGCCGGGATATCGAGGACGGCAAACTCTGGAAGGTGCTTGAGATTGCGCAGCTGGAAGATACGATCAAGGAAATGAGAAATGGACTTGATACAGTCCTGGGACGACAGGGGGTACGGCTTTCCGGCGGTCAGCGACAGCGACTGGCAATCGCCAGAATGGCACTGAGCGATCCCTCGGTCGTCATACTGGACGAGGCGACATCGGCGCTTGATGCTGAAACGGAATACCGGTTGCACACAGCGCTTGCTGATTTCCTGGAAAGACGCACGACATTAATCGTCGCGCATCGCCTGAGTGCTATTAAACAGGCCGGACATGTCTATGTGTTCGAGGCGGGTACGATCAGCGAGCAGGGGAGTCACAGGGAGCTGCTCTCTCAAGACGGCCTTTACGCGAAACTCTATGGCGTTCGCCAGTCTATTTGATCCGGGCTGTACAGGAGGCTATGCACTGTCCGCAAAACCCGGCAATGAACAACAATGAGTCAAGTTCGAAACCGTGACTGTAACAATCCGGTGTTCTGGAACCCAGTACCATCAGGCCATGCCAGTTGTTCTGCCGGACTGGAATTAGGACAGTAGATTTTATCCCGCTTATGTCATCCTGAAACAATGTCAGCAGGTGTTCTTCCTGCAGGCTGCCACACAGGGGTTTGTTCCGGTGCATCACTTCTGTAAACATGAAGGCGGGTTTTGAATCGGTTTTCAAAAACCTGAGATCGGGAAGTTCATGAACCGGTTCACGGTTGTTGAAAATCAGCAATAATACCCGGTTTGCGTGATAAAGTGTGCGCAATCCCCTGCTGAGTGCAGTGTAGAATCCGGCAATTGTCGTTTTGGACTGCAGCGTCAGAACCAATTTGTGCACGGCACTGGAAAACTGCCGGTTACGTTTTGTCACTGAATCCGATTTATCAAGGCGGCAGAGGAGGTCGTCGATTTGATCCTGTAACCTTTCCACCTGGTATTCAATGAGTGACGAAGCCTGACCGATATTGTCATGGGGGATCCTGAGTTCTGTGAGTATTTCGGGATGGGAAACAAAAAAATCCGGATGGGAGTGAAGGTAATCGATGATCTCTTCGGTTTTTACAGAGAGATTGTTAACAAGGCCCATTGCTTATTCCTTGTGTGATTTTTCACTGGTACAGTTTATCACGATTTGCAATATAAAATTCAAGTGTTTTTCTGACTGCATTGATCACACCGCGTGATGTAATTGTTGCACCGCTTATCTGATCATAAACACCGCCATTCTGTGAAATATCCCATGCTTCACGCGGTGTGTTTTTCAGTGATCGGTTCCTGAAGATCAGCAACCAGTCAGATTTATCCTGGTCGACACTGTCTCCAATCCCTTTTGTCTCATTGTGTGTAACAATGCTTGTGTCGGCGATACGCCCGTCATAATGAATTCCGATTGCCAGTGAAATTTCGCCGCTGTAACCGCGGGCATTAACGGGCATGATTACCACACCCGTCGGTTTGCCGTTATTCCTGATCCTGAACACTGTTACTGTTTGTTGATTGAAGTAATCCGGAGCAGTAACAGTAATGAAATCCTCGCTGATTTTATTGTTGTAGGGAAGGGGTATAACAGGTTCAATGGCTGCAAGTTTTTTTTCGATGATGTTTCCGGCTATTGGATCTCGGGTAATGTTGTATGACAGTGACAGAACAAGAACGCATATCAGGGCAATGATAATAACCGGCACAAGGTTATTTGGCAGCGTATATCAGTCCTGTGTGGGCATTGGTTATTCCTCGCCGAATACCTTCGGTCGCGTCAGACTGTCTATAAAAGGCACGGCTGCATTCATTATCAGTACGGCGAAGGCAATACCGTCAGGGAAACTACCGAGTTTGCGGATAAGGCAGGTAATGACGGCGATCCCGGCGGCGTAGATCCACCGGCCACGCGGTGTCGTGGAGGCGGATACCGGATCGGTGATGATAAAAAAAGCCGCCAGCATGGTGCCTCCGGTGAAGATGTGCAACAGCGGTGAGGCATGAATGTTACTATCGTACCAGTGCATAAACAGCATCAGCAGGAACAATGTGCCGAGGAAAGCAACCGGCATTTGCCAGTCGATAATTTTTTTTATGAATAACCAGATACCCCCGGCGAGCCATGCCAGTGCGATCACTTCCCAGCCCCTGCCACCGATGAAACCGAATTGCGGCGCGGCGCGGATCTCCCCGATCATGGCCATGCCGGACAGCTCCGATTGCAGGTAGGCAAGCGGTGTTGCCCGGCTGATCGCATCAACCAGCATATCCGGATTATCCAGCTCAAAAATGATCCGGAATGTACCGGCAATCCCGGCTCGTGTTTCTGCTGTACCGGCCGGGATCGGCCAATGTACCACCTCTGCCGGGTAACAAAGCAGGACAAGGACATAACCCGCCATGGCCGGGTTGAAGATATTCTGACCGAGCCCGCCATACAGGTGCTTGGCGATCAGGATCGCAAAGGCGATCCCGGATAGATCCACCCACCAGGGTGACAGGGGGGAAATGGTCAGGGCGAACAACAGTGCAGTAACAACCGCGGTACCGTCCGTGAGGTAGAGATGCAATGGTTGGTGCCGCAATTTCAATGCCAGGGCCTCGAAAAGCATTGAAAACGTGATGCATAAAATACAATGAAACATTACGCCCCAGCCGAAAACCCAGGTTGATAATAAAATACCGGGCACCAGGGCATAAATGACCTGACGCATGACGGTATTGACCGAAGTGACCTTGTGAATATGCGGGGAAGTGTATGTAATCGAATTACTCATCGTTGTTATTTTTGTCTTTCCTTTGTTCTTCCCGTTTCTTTTTTTCACGCGTCCTGGCAACGGCCGACTGGATATAGTGCTGTTTGGTTTCCCTGTCTCCGTGTTTTATTTTTTTTCTTGCGCGCTTTGCCTCGTGACCGGCTGCCTGTTTTTCAAGGCGTTGCTTCCGGGCTTCAAAACGCTGTTGAGCATGCAATGCATTCCCGTGTGCCCGTTCATCCTCGGCAATCCTCGCCTTTTCCAGGCGGTAGTATTGCACCAGTGGAATATTGCTGGGGCACACGTAAGCGCAACAGCCGCACTCAATACAATCGAACAGGTGCAATTCCCGCGAACGTTCATGGTCCCTTGCCTTCGCATACCAGTACAATTGTTGTGGCAGGAGACTGGCCGGACAGACATCAACGCAGTCGCCGCAACGAATGCAGGGCATCTCCGGGTTCCTGTTAAAATGGGACGTGATGAGGACACAGTTGGTGGTTTTTATTATCGACATATCCATGTTCTGCACATGCATGCCCATCATTGGCCCGCCAATAACGATAATCTCCCGTCCCTGTTCACGATAACCGCATTGCTCGGCGCAGTGTTTAACCGGCGTCCCCAGCAATACCTGCAGGTTACGGGGATCATCCGTGTCACCCGTGACCGTGACATAACGTGAAATCAATGGTTCACCACGTGTAACCGCACGATAGGCGGCGGCCGCGGTACCGACATTATGCATCACGATACCAAGGTGGATAGGCAGACCGCCGCTGGGGACTTCCCTGCCGGTCAGGACCTTGATGAGTTGCTTTTCACCACCGGCGGGATAGCGGGTAGGGACCTTGATGAGTTCGATGTCGTCATCGATCAGCGGTTCGAGTGCGGCCCAGGCCTCGGGCATGTCCTCTTCCACGGCTATTACAC